>JAGQIB010000162.1 GCA_020431545.1 Gemmatimonadota bacterium | reverse complement strand
GGCGTGCTGAAGGTCTTGTGCAGGTTCAGCTGGATCACGTCGAAGCCCATGTCGCCGGGCCGGGTGACGCCGAGCATGGCGTTCAAGTTCGCGCCGTCGCAATAGGCGAGGGCACCCACTTCGTGCAGGTACGCGGTGATCTCGGCGATATTCTCCTCGAAGAGCCCGAGCGTCGAGGGATTCGTGAGCATCAACGCGGCGACCTTGTCCTTGCCGTGCTTCTCGACGGCTTCGACGACCTTATCGCGGGTCAGGAGCCCCGTGGGACCGACGATGATTTCCTGGACCTGAAGGCCGCAGATCGCCGCGCTCGCGGGGTTCGTTCCGTGGGCGCTGTTCGGCACGAGCACGACCGGGCGATGCTCGCCCCGATCGAGGTGGTACTTGCGGATGAGCATCATCCCCGTCAGCTCACCGTGGGCGCCCGCCGCCGGCTGGAGCGTCACGGCGTCCATCCCGGTGATGTCGGCCAGCCAGTCCTCGAGGTTCGCCATGACCTCGAGCGAACCCTGGCAGAACGTCTCGGGCAGGAGCGGATGGGCGCCGGCGAAGCCCGGCATCAGCGCCGCGTCCTCGTTGATCTTCGGGTTGTACTTCATCGTGCACGACCCGAGCATGTAGGCGCCGGACTCGACGCCGTAGTTCCAGGTCGACATCCGGGTGAAGTGGCGCAGCACTTCGGGCTCGCTCAGGTCCGGAAAACCGGGGATGTCGTCCCGGAGCAACTCGCTCGGGATGACCTCGGCCGGATCCATCGTGCCTCGCCTGACGTGCCCGGCTCCACCCGTGTCGCCCTGAACGCGGTCGAAGATCAGACCCTCGTCCAGGATCAGCCCACGCATGCCTCTCGAAGTCTTGCTCATAGCCCCCTCGCGACGTTGAGCCACGTGTCGATGGCTCGATCGGAGTTCAGTTCGGTGACGCAGACGAGCAGGTCGCGTTCCCGTTCCGGGAAGTAGCGCCGGAGCGCCAGGCCCGGGATCACGCCCATCGATTGGAAGCTCTCGGCCACCTGCTCGGCGGAGCGAGGAAAGCGCACGACGAACTCGTTGAACGTCGGGGCGTCGTAAGGGATCTCCAGCCCGGGGATCTCCCGGATCTCCCGCTTCATCGCCTCGGTCCGCTCGAGGTTGGCGCGCGCGAGGCCCTTGAGGCCCGACTTACCGAGGAGCGAGAGGTAGATCGTCGCGCGAAGCGCGATCAAGCCCTGGTTCGTGCAGATGTTCGACGTCGCGCGGGCGCGGCGGATGTGCTGCTCGCGGGTCTGGAACGCGAGCGTGAACGCGCGCTGGCCGCGGGCGTCGCGACCGAGGCCCGCGATGCGGCCCGGCATGCGGCGCAGGAACTCCGACTTCGCGGCGAAGACGCCGGCGCTCGGTCCGCCGTAGCTCATGGGCACGCCGAGCGACTGCGCGTCGCCCACGGCGATGTCCGCGCCGTAGCCTCCCGGCGGCTCGAGCAACGCGAGCGACGACAGATCGATGGACGCGACGAAGAGCGGCTTGCCGTCGCCCTCCAGGGCGGCGCCCACGAGACGCATGTCCTCGAGCGCGCCGAGCCAGTTCGGCTGCTGCATCACGACCGCCACGGCTCCCTCGAGCGTGTCGGGGCGCAGGCCGGAGACGTCGGTACGCGCGCCGCGCGCCGGCAGCTCCACCGCGGTCACGCCCGTCGGCTCGAGCAGGGTGTCGAGCACGCGCCGGTGATTCGGATGCAGATAAGGCGACACGAGGACGCGATCACCCGGACGCGCGGACTGCGCGAGCAGCACCGCCTCCGCGAGCGCGGTCGCGGCGTCGTACATCGAGGCGTTCGCGAGATCGAGGTCGGTGAGGCGCGTGACGATCGTCTGGAACTCGTAGATCGTCTGGAGCGTGCCCTGACTCACCTCGGCCTGGTACGGCGTGTACGCGGTGGCGAACTCCGGTCGCGAGGCGATCGCCTTCGTCGCGGCCGGGACGCACACGTCGTAGGTGCCGCCGCCCGCGAAGCACGCGAGCTCCGCGCCGCCGACGTTGCGACGGGCGAGGCGACTCATCCGCGCCAGCGTCTCCGGCTCGGACAGCCCCTCGGGAATCGGCAGTCCGCCCTTCACGCGGATCGACGCCGGAACGTCGGCGACGATGTCGTCGAAGGAGGCGACCCCGATCCCGGCCAGCATGCGCGCCCGATCTTCGGGCGAATGCTGAACGAACGCGGTCATTCCGCCTCCGCACCGATGTAGTCGGAGTACTCCTCGGGTCCGAGCAGGCCTTCGAGGTCCGCCGGGTTCTCGGGCTCCAGGCGAACCATCCAGCCCTCGCCGTACGGGTCGGAGTTCACGAGCTCCGGAGAATCCCCCAGGCGCGTGTTGATGTCGGCCACGACGCCCGCGACCGGGCAGTAGAGGTCGGAGACGCTCTTGACGCTCTCGACGTTGCCGAAGGTTTCGCCGGCCGCGAGACGGGTTCCGATACTCGGAAGCTCGACGTAGACGATGTCGCCGAGCTCGGCCTGCGCGAAGTCCGTGACGCCCACGACGAGCACTCCGTCGTCCGCGAGCACCCACTCGTGTTCCTTGGTGTACCGAAGTTCCTGCGGAATGTTCATGATCTCCCCTGAGGCTCGAAAGACCCCGCGTACCCCGCCGCGCGCGGGTCGCGACTCAAACGAACGACTTCTTCACACGCTTCACCGCGACGTCGCGGTTCCGGATGCGGATCGTGAGATCGCCCTTCGCGGCGAACTCCTTCGGCACCCGGGCGAGCGCGATGCCCTCCTCCCGGCTCGGACTGAAGGTCCCGCTCGTGACCTCGCCGACCTCGCGACCGTCCGCCATCACCACGCATCCCGCGCGCGGGATGTGGCGACCCGGTTCCGTCACGAGGAGGCCGATCGTGGCCCGGGGGATTCCTGCCTCCCGCTGCGCGAGCAAGGCGTCGCGCCCGAGGAAGTCTCCCTTGTCGAGCTTGACCGTCCAGCCGAGGCCCGCTTCGAGCGCGGACACGGTCTCGTCCATGTCCTGCCCGTACAGACGATACTGTTTCTCCAGCCGCAGCGTGTCCCGCGCGCCGAGTCCGGCCGGCCCCGCCCCGTGCGGCGCGCCGGCCTCGAGCAGGCGATCCCACACCTGCGCGGCGCGCGCCGGGTCCACGAAGATCTCGAAGCCGTCCTCGCCCGTGTAGCCGGTTCGCGCGAGGATCACCGCGATTCCCTCGAGTCGCGTCTCGACGATCCCGAACGAGGGCACCGCGGACAGATCCGCCCCCACGAGCGGATCCAGGATCGCCGCCGCCTTCGGGCCCTGCCAGGCGAGCAACGCCGTACGATCCGAGACGTTCCGGAAGTCGACGTCCTTCGCGAGGTGGCTGCCGATCCACTCGAAGTCCTTCGCCACGTTCGCGGCGTTGACCACGAGCAGGTAGCGATCCTGGAGACGGTAGAGGATCAGATCGTCGATCACGCCGCCCTGACGGTTCAGCATCAGGGTGTACTGGGCGTGGTGCGGAGGCACCGCGGAGACGTCGTTCGTGAGCAGGAAATCGAGGAACGCGTGCGCCGCCGCCCCGCGGACCTCGGCCTCCCCCATGTGGGAGACGTCGAACAGGCCCGCGGCCTCCCGCACGCGCCGGTGCTCGGCCAGGATGCCGTCGTACGAGATCGGCATGTCGAACCCGGCGAAATCCGCCATCCGGGCGCCGGCCGCGACGTGTCGATCGTGCAGGGGCGTCTTCATCAGCGCACCGGAGGCCATCCGAACTCCACCGCGGGGGCCCGTACGCCGGTCTCCGCCCGCGGGAGCCGGGGACCGGGCCGAACAGCCTAACAGAACGGAACGGGGCCCCCAACGCTTTTGTGCCTTACGGCAACGCGTGAACGAACGCCCGCAATCCGTTGATACGAAGTGGTTTGCCTACCCCACAAATACGGGCCGCAGACCGAGCAGTCGCGGCGTGTTGAGCGGGCGGCGCGGCTTGCCCCCCACGAGCGCGTCCATTCGCGCGTTCAGCTCGTCGAGCGTCCCGTGGAAGTCCTCCTCGCCCCGCACCCGCACCGTCAGCGGCCCCCCGGCGACCTCGCGATCCCCGATCACCGCGATGTACGGCACCCACTCCTGCTCGGCGAGCTTGATCTTCTTGCCCATCGACATGTCGCGATCGTCGACGTCGGCGCGGAACGGGCTGGCGGCCGCGAACTCCGCGCACTTCTCCACGTGCGAGTCCGACACCGGAATGAACCGGATCTGGGTCGGGCTGAGCCAGAACGGGAACGATCCCTTCTGCCCCTTCTTCATCAGCGCCGCCTGGTGCTCGAGCAGCGCATAGAGATTCCGCTCGATCGCGCCGGAGATCGAGGCGTGCAGGATGAGCGGGTTCTTCTTGTCCCCGTCCTCGTCCGTGTACTCGATCTGGAACTGGTGGCAGTTCTCCACGTCGATCTGGACGGTGGAGAGGGCCGCGCCCTTGTCGTGGTTGTCCACGAAGTTGAACTCGAACTTCATCACGAAGTAGAAGAAGCGCTCCTCCCAGACCTCGAGCAGGATCGGCGTGCCGACCCGCGCCGCGAGGCCGCGGACGAACTCCTTGTTCTCCTCGTAGAAGCTCTTCACCACCCGGACCGCGGTCGCGTACGGCAGCCCCATGTCGTCCATCCAGGCCTGCGACAGGTCGAACTGGCGCGCGAACTCGACCTTCGCCTGGTCGATTCCCCCGCACAGGGTGTGCATATCCGGCATCGTGAAGGTGCGCAGCCGCCGGAGGCCGGCCAGCTCGCCGGACTGCTCGCGCCGGAACGAATAGTGGGTCAGCTCGTAAAGCCGCATCGGCAGGTGCCGGTAGCTGATCTGCGCGTCGTGCTTGATGAGGTACTGCCCGAAGCAGGCCGCGAAGCGCAGGAAGTAGTCCTTCTTCTCGGACTTCAGCACGTACTGGCGCGCCGGGAACCGGTTCAGGTACTTCGCGAGATTCGGGTGCAGGTAGTCGTACATGATGGGGGTCTCCACCCGCATCGCCCCGTACTCGTTCATCACCTGGTTGATCCGCTCCTCCATGAGGCTCTTCATGAGCTGCCCCTTGGGGTACCAGCGGAAGTTGCCGGCGTCCGAGCCCGGCTCGTAGTCCACGAGCTCGTGCTGGCGCATGAGGCGCACGTGCGGCGGTTCCTCGGCCGAGACGCGGGTGCCCGCGGTCTCGTAGCCATGGAACCGGCGCAGCACCGGGTACTTCTTCAGATTGAAGTCCTCGGCCGGGATCTCCTCCCCCTCGGGGGTCACGAAGTAGAACTTCGAGCGGAGCTTCTTCTCGGCCTTGATCGCCTCGGACTCGCCGGCGTCCTCGTCGCCCGCGGTGGCTTCCACCTCGTCGCCGGTCACGGTGAGCGCGTTCTCCGAGAGCGGGTGCCCCTTCGCCTTGATGTCGAACGCCTTGTACCAGCCGAACGGGGCGCGCTTCATCGCCGGAGCCTGGCCCGACTTCTCCAGGCCGTCCCACAGGAGATCGAGCGCCTTCTGCGCGTGGCGCGGGCTCGCCAGGTCCGAGGACAGGTGGGCGTACGGGTACACCCAGAGCGTCCCCGCGTTCACCTTCCCCTGGTGCGCCAGGATCTTGCGGGTGGCCGACGCGACGACGCGCGACGGCGCATCCTCGTCCTTCTTCTCGACGCACACGAAGCAGACCAGCGAATCGCCGGACTTGCCGCTCCGCAGATCGTCGGTGAGCTCGCCCGCCGCCGCCGCGACCGAGGTTTCCTCGGTGACGTGGAACGAGAACTCGCTCGCGTGAATCATCAGGATGCGCACGGGGTCCTCCTGGACGGCCACGGTCCTCGCGTCGGCGGACGGCCCACCGCGTCTACGGACCGGTTTCCCGCGCCGCGGGAAACGTCGGGCGAAGGTATCCGCGGGTGCTCCCGGCGGTCAACTCCCGGCCGGGGCCGCCGCCTTCTTCTTCCGGGCCGGACGGGCCGCCCCGCGACGATCCCGGGCCGCATTGCCGTCGGCCGCCGCCGCCGTCCCGTCCGCGCCCGCCGCACCGAGGAACGGTCGGAGCGCGCGGCCGGTGTGGGAGGTGTCCACCCGG
>JAGQIB010000161.1 GCA_020431545.1 Gemmatimonadota bacterium | reverse complement strand
ACGGCGCCTCTCACCCCGCGACCTCGTGCACGAGCCACGTCCCGCGCCGGACCATGCCGAACGCGATGACGGCGCCGATCAGCTGCCCGATCGCGAGCCCGAGCATCATGCCGCTCGGTCCGAAGCCGGCGATCTCGCCGAGCGCGTACATGAGGGGGACGGTGATGAGCCAGTGGTTCGCGGTCTGCGCGATCAGGGGCGGCACCGTGCGTCCCGCCCCCGCGAACGACTGCTCGGCCCCCGCCCACATGCCCACGAACGGAAGACCGAGTGCGAGCAGCCGGAGATAGCGCATTCCCTCGGGCCGATGCGTGACGTCCGGAAAGAACAGCGCGACGATCGGGTCCGCGAACAGCGCGACGACCGACGCGAACGTGAGCAGCGTGAGCGTGGAGAGCTGCACGGTCACCACCATCGTGGCCCACGCGCGTTCGAGCCGGCCGGCGCCGAGATGCTGTCCGACGAGCGCCCCCGATCCGAGTCCGAGCCCGGCGATGAGCATGTGACCGAATTGCAGCACCTTCCGGCTCATGCCGAACAGCGCCACGGTGGTGGTCCCGTAGATCGCCACGAGCTTCACGAGCACGGAGCTGAACAGCGCGAAGCTCAGGCTCTCGAGCGCGGAGGGGAACCCGATCTTGCCGATGCGGCGGAGATCCTCCAGCGACGCCGGGGGGCCGCTGAACCAGCGCACCCGCACCGGCGAACCGGGCAGCGAGAGGGCGAAGCAACCCCACGCGGTGACCGTGAGGAAGCCGAGCGCCGACGCGATCGACGCGCCCACGATGCCGAGCTCCGGGAACGGCCCCACGCCGAAGATCAGCAGCGGATCGGCCACCAGGTTCACCGCGGCGCCCGCCACCGAGACCCACATGCCGTATCGCGGTCGCCCGATGCCGCGGAACGCCGTGTAGACCGAGAAGCTCGCGAGCGAGATCGGGAGCACCGCGAGCTGGATCCGGCCGTAGTCCACGCCGAGCTCCACGACGGGCGGCGTCGCGCCGAGGAACCCGAGCGCCCAGCGGCAGGCGAGCAGCCCGATCGCGCCGGAGATCGCGCCCGCCAGGAACTTGCCCACGAACGTCGTCTTGATCGCGGACTCGGTGCGCTCGAGCTGGCCCGCGCCGAAACGTCGGCTGATGATCGTGACGCTGCCGGAGCCGATCACCTGATTCAGGAAGGACACGACCCACTGGAACGCGGTGAAGACCGTGACCGCGGCCACCGGCGCCTCGCCGAGCTTCGCGAGCCAGAAGATGTCCACGAGGTCGTACACCGTGAGCAGCAGGAAGCTCGCGATCGACGGGAGGCCCATCTCCAGCACGCTGCGCACCGTGGCGCCGTGCAGCGCGCGATCCATCTGGCTCTCGTCCCGGCCGTGCCGCGCGAGGATCGCGGACACGCGCGCCGGGGGACGGATCGTGAGCATGGGCGAGGCTCCGCGAGAACGGGCCCGAGAGAATAGCCCTAGCGGGCGATGGTTCGCCAGATGATGTCGAGACGCTGGATCAGCCACACGCCGGCGACGACGCCGAGCGCGTAACCGGGGGCGAGGCGGGCCCACGGCCGGGGCTCGAACCGCAGGGTGCGGATTGCGGCGCGGGCGGCGACCACGGCGAACACGAACACGAGCTGACCCGCCTCCACGCCGAGGTTGAAGAACAGCAGCGCCACGGGAATCTCGGGACGCGGCAGACCGAGCGCGCCGAGCGCGCCGGCGAAACCGAGACCGTGCAGCAGGCCGAACGCGAAGGAGACGACCCAGGGCCAGCGGGCGGAGAGCCCGGCGCGTCCGCGCTCCGCGTGCACGATCTCCGTCGCCACGAACACGATGCTGAGCGCGACGACGGCGTCGACGGCGCGGGACGAGACGTGCACGACGTCGAATACCGCGAGGGCGAGCGTGAGACTGTGCGCGAGCGTGAACGCGGTCACGGTCTTGATCAGCGCGCCGGTGCCGCGCACGAGCAGGAGCAGACCGAGCACGAACAGGAGATGATCCACGCCGAGGAAGATGTGGATCACGCCGAGGTCGAAGTACCGTCGCGCCGCGCGACCGAACGTACCGGACGTCGCGCGGAGCTGCGCGAGCGGCACCGGCGTGCCGCCGGGCTCCGGCGCGAAGTACGCGGTGCCGGTGGTGCCGTCGAGCCAGTGCGCGGTCGCCACGACTCCCTCGCGGCCCCACGGTGCCACGAGCGTGTCCGCCGCGGTGAGGCCGCCGGGCGCCACGAGCTCGAAGCGGGCGCCGCCCGTGGCGGACACGAGTGCGGCTTCGAGGACGGCGGCGCGTTCCGGCAGGCCGGGAGGAGTCGCGAACGTGAGTGAACCGGCCGTGAGGCGGACGTCGAGGGAGTAGCGACCCTCGGTGATCTCGGAGAGCGTCACGCGGGCGAGACCGAGATCGTGCGCGGTCGCGGGGCCGGCGGGCATCAGCGAGAAGGCCGCGAGGAGGGTCCCGAGAACCGCGCCGGCGACGAGTCGTGGCCTCAACGGGCCTTCTCGATCTCGATGCGGTACTCCTCGCGCAGTTCCCGGACGCGGGCGGCAATTGCGCGCTCCGTGGCCTCGGCGAGCAGCGCCTCGCGAATGCGGCCGCGTGCCTGCCCGAACGTCAGCGGCTCGGGAGAGCTCCGCCCCACCACCCGCACGAACGTGCGTCCCGCCGACGTTTCCCACGGTCCGTGCCACGACCCCGGCGCGATCACCGCCACGGAGTCCGCGAATGCATCCCCGAACGTCGCGCGGAGCTCCGGGTCCTCGACACCGCGCAGTGAGGCGCCCGGTCCGCTCGCTTCCCCGAGCGTCCAGAACGGCGCTCCGGTCTCGAGCTGCTCCCGCGTGCCGGGCGGGATGTTCGCGCCCTGGGAGAACGTCACCTGATCCAGATCCACGCGGCCCGGACGCGACCAGCGCGCGCCGTCCGTCTCGTACGCGGCGCGGAGCTCCGCCTCCGTCGGCTCGGGCGGCGGTTCCACGAGGATCGACTCCACGCGCGAGATCGCGAGCGCGCGGGCCGCGGGGCTCTCGTCCAGCCCGCGCGCGACGGCCTCGCGCCACAGGATCTCGTCGCGGACGTAGGAGTCCGCGTCCGCGGCCCGCGCGGCCGGCACGCGGATCGTGCGTTCGGCCGGAGCGCCGAGCCACGCGTCGACCGCCACGATCGCGGCCGCCGCGACGAGGAAGTGAACGAGCGGTTCGCGGGTCCAGTTCATCGGCTATCTCCCGAGCGCGAGCATCATCACGCCGATCGCGGCGATCCAGCTCGCCACCACGCGCGGCACGAGCCGCGGCCACCCCGCGCGCAGCGACACCACCGCGCCGAGCAGCAACAGCAGCACGAACGTCGTGCCGGTCACGGAACCCGCGCCGAACAGCATGGGGCGCCGGACGATCGCACCGGCCGCGTTCTCGAAGCCGTGACCGATGGCCGCGGCGATCAGGATCCCCGACCCGAGCGCTCGCGGCAACCGCCAGCTCGCGGCCGCGAGTCCGCCGAGCACCACGAAGCCGATGCGGTTCGCGGTCGGAAGGAATGCGGGGAGTTCCCTGGTGAAGCCGAGTGCCGTCCCGATCGCGAACGCGAGCGGCCAGAGCAGCACGCCCGTGCGCGCGCGGGCGCGTCCCTGCTGCGCCACCAGCACCGCGAGCGCGAGCAGCGGAAGCGCGTGCTCCAGCGAGACGAGGGGATGCAGGAAACCGCCCCAGAAGTCGCCGAGGCGCTCACTCGGGGTGTGCGCGAACGCGCGGGTCGGGAACGTCGCGGTCGCGAGGACGGCGGCTCCCGCGAGTCGCCTCAGCCGAGCAGGAACCAAAGCCCGGTCAGGGCGATCGCCACTCCGCACGTGCGGACGATTCGATCTCCCGCCTTCCACTGGATGAGCGCGCCGATCGCGATGCCGCACGCGTGGAGCAGTCCCGTGGCGACGACGAATCCCGCGCTGTA
>JAGQIB010000160.1 GCA_020431545.1 Gemmatimonadota bacterium | reverse complement strand
GAAGCGGAGCTCGACCACCCGCGCCGCCCGGTCGTCGATGCGAGCGAGTCGGATCAGCGCCTCGTCGAGTTCCACCAGCTGGGCCGCCCGCGCGTCGACCCCGATCTCGTGGACGTCCAGATCGAGGTGCTCCGCTCCCGCGCCGCGCTTCTGCGCCGCGTGGGCGCGCGCGTGGTCGACCAGAATCTGGCGCATGGCGGTCGCGGCCACGGCGAAGAAATGCCCACGGTCCCGCGGCGCGAGGGCGGCGCTCCCGGCCAGCTTCAGGAAGGCCTCGTGCACGACCGCGGTCGTCTGCAGCGTCTCGGAGCCGCCGCGCGCGAGCTGCCCGTGCGCGATGCGCCGCAGCTCACCGTACACGAGCGGGAACAGGCGACCGAGAGCCTCGGCGTCGCCGTTCCGGAGCGCGCTCAGAAGTCTCGTGACCTCGTTCGGCACGGCGGCTCCCTCCCGGGGAGCCGGGCCCCCCGGGGACATTGTAGGGCAAGCGGGCGAGCGGAGTTCTCGATTCGGGTCACGGCGGGGCCGCCCCGGCCGGGATGTCCGCTTTGGTGCGCTCCCCGCGTTCCTCCCTCCGAAAGCCCTCGCCCCCGCAAGCCCACGACCTCGACTCGGAGAAGCCACCGTGAACCGCCTTCCGCCCTTCCTCACCCTCGCCGGCTGCCTGCTTCTCGCCGCTCCCCGCGACGCCGGCGCCGTGCTCATCGATTCCTTCGAGACCGGGAACTACTCGTTCTCGTTCAACCAGATCGGCTCGTCGGTCCAGTCGCAGCAACCGAATCCCGCCCACGTCATCTCGCAGTTCCGGAGCGTCGCCCTGTACCGCTTCACGAACAGCGTCGGGCCGATCTCCTCCTCCCTGACCGTGGCGCAGGGAAGCGACGACGACGCCATCGTCACGTTCCCGACGTCCGGCGACGGGCAGGGCGACTTCGCCTACTCGAACGGGGACTGGGATCTCACGGACAACGGCCAGTTCAACCGGATCTCCGTCCGCGTTTCCCAGAGTTCCGTCGCGGGAAAGATCCTCCGGGTGGAGCTGACGGACGTGAACGACGAGGTCAGCGCGAACGACCAGATCATCTCGAGCGCTTCGACCTACCACTTCCCGCTCGACGCGTTCGCCGGCGCGAACGTCCGGCACGTTCGCAAGATCCGCGTGATCCTCGGTTCGAACGGCGGCGGCGGGACCGTGGGCATCGCGAACATCGAGACGACGAACGGCTCCTCGCTCGGCCTGCACTACGACGCCTGGACTCCGCTCACCATCTACCCCTGCCCGACGCCGCGCGGCGGCGAGTACTCGCTCGCGTGGGGCTGGCAGATCAACGACGCGAACCAGTCGACGTTCTCCGGTCCGCTGCTCTCGATCGACGCCGTCTCCGGCAACGGCTGCCAGGCGGTGGCGTTCTCCGGCTACGACTCCCAGCCGGCGGGCGGGCAGTACGGCGACATGGCGTTCGTCTCCGTCGACTGGCAGAGCGCCACGTTCGACGACGCGTTCTTCGAGCTGAGCGTGACGCCGGCGAATCCCGCGTACTTCGTGGACTCGCTCGATCCGCCGACCGTGTTCGAGACGGCGGACGGGTTCGTGGTGGAACACCGGCTCCACCTCGGCGAGATCCCCGGCGGCGTCAATCGCGGCATCGCGTACCAGCGCATCGCGGTCACGCCGGTGCCGGGCCAGGAACTCTGGTTCGACTCCGTCACGGCGCAGGAGCTCTGGAACGGCTACTCGCTGAGCTTCCACGTGACCGGCGGCGCGGTGGACACGGGTCAGCCGCTGTTCGAAATCGCCGCCACCGGAGCGTGGACGAACTGGCTGAACGTGACCGACGTCGACGTGGCCGACGCCGCGGACGGCGACCGGCTGCTGCGCGCGATCCCCACGATCACGCGCGCCGGCACGCGCCTCGAGCTCGCGCGGCCGGCCGGGCAAGCGGGCACGGTGGATGTCTACGACGTCCACGGCCGGCACGTGATCGGCCTGCCGATCGCAGCCGGTGCGCGCGAGACCGTGTGGGACGGCCGGAACGTCGAAGGGCGCCCGGTCGCGGCAGGTGTCTATCTGGCCCGGTACGTGGATGCGAGCGGCCGGGCGGGGGTGGCGCGCGTGGTGACGCTGCGCTGAGCGGCGAGAGCCCGGGACCGCTCGAGTCCCGGGCTCCCCCTCCCGACTCAGTCCACCACGACCACTCGCGACGTGAGTGCCTCGCGACCGCGCGCGAGGCGCACGTAGTACACCCCGGCCGCCAGACGCCCGCCGTCCGCGAGGCCCACCGAGTGCGGGCCGGCCCCGAGCGATCCCACGTGCTTCTCCGCGATTCGTCGACCCGAGACGTCGAAGAGCGACAGCACCGCCGGCTCCCCCTCGAGCCCGGACGGCAACGTGAACCGCACCGTGACGGGCGCATTCCGCACCGGATTCGGCCACGCGCCCGCGAGCGCAAGCCCCGGGCTCGCGGCGATCTCCGGAACGTCCACGGCCGCCGAACTCGACGTGACCGACACGCCCGCCGTCAGGGGGGTCACGTCGATCTGCGCCGTCACGTCGGCGGCGATGGATGCCGTGTGCCCGGGACTCATCACCCCGTAGGCGTACATGTACACCCGCAGCACGCCATGCACGTCGATGACGTCGCCCACGAACGTGTCGAGCGTCGCCGACGTGACACCGGGCGCATCCGCGAGCGAGAGCGAAACGTCCGTGCCGGGGTGGTCCGCGGTGAACGTCGCCGAGAACGTCGAGCTGGGATTGATGTCCGTCACGGTCGCGAACCCGCTCAACGTCAGGTCGAACTGAACGACGACCGGCGTCCCGCTCGGCAACGTCGACGACGTCACGAACAGCCGATCGCGGTACTGCGCGCGCGGCTCGGCGCCGATCCAGTCGTCCACCCAGAGGAAGCAGCCGTTCGGGAAGAAGCTGACGGCGTCGCCGGAACCCGAGAAGTGCAGGTAGCCGTAGTCCGCCACGGCCGTGAAGTCCGAGTTCGAATGCATGCCCTCGGGGTTCGAGATGTGATTGTGGCCCTCGGTCACCAGCGGGCCCGCGACCGCCCAGCCGTCGCCGACCCGCAGCTCGCCCGGCGTGGTCTGGTTCGGCATCGAGTTCACGAGGCGGAAGTGCGTCTTGAGCCCCAGCGGCGTCTGGGCCGCGGCCGGCGCGATCCCCGCGCTCAGGACCGTGAGGAGTACGAAGGGCAGGACGCGCAAGCAGCAGGCGGTGAACGACATGGGAGCACCCGGTGAAGGAGTTCGAGCGAGCGGGGCTGGCCGCGGGCCGCGGCGACCCGGATCCCTCTCGGAGGTTCATGCGCCGGGACGAGACAAAAGGGGCCACGCTCGCCCGTCGGCCCGCCCGGAGGATTCCCCGCCCCACCGGTCCGCCGGCGGCCCCGGCTGGAACCCAGGTCCGATCAGGGGTACCCTCTCCTTCGACTCCTCCCCTCGACGCCAACAGCCGCTGCGAGGTGCCCCATGCCCACCTCCCTTTCCCGTCGACCCGCCCGGTTCTCTCTTCGCGACGGCGCCGTCGCGACCGGCCGCGCCATCACGATCGCGCTCGTCGCCACCTGCCCTTCGTTCGCCGCCACGCTCGCCGTTCGTCCCGACGGCAGCGGGGACTTCACCGCGATTCAGGCCGCCGTCGATGCGGCCGTAGACGGTGACGTTCTCGACATCGGAGCCGGCACGTACCAGGAGCAGGTCGTCGTCTCCAAGAGCATCGACCTGATCGGTGCGTCGGGGGCAAGCGCCACGACGATCGACGGCAACCACGCGACTCGCGCGCTCACGTTCGTGGGCGATCTCGTTGCGAACGTCGAAGGACTGACGCTCGCGAACGGCGACCCCACGCCCCAGAACAGCGGAGGGGGACTTCGCGTGGAGAGTGGAGCCGTGGTCACCGCTCGGGAGTGTGTCCTCGCGGACAACCAGGCCTCGTTCGGCGGGGCGGGGTTCTTCGTCTGGACGGGCGCCCACCTCTCGCTCGAAGACTGCGAGATTCGCGGGAACCACGCAGGCGAGGCCGGAGGCGCGGGGCTCGTTTCGGAGGCGACGGCATCCCTGAGCGGTTGCCACATCCACCTCAACACGTGCGATCTCAAGTCGGCCGGCGTGGACACCTATCTCTCTTCCGTGAACGTGACCGGGTGTCTGTTCGAGCAGAACGTCTCCGCGAACGTCAGCGGTGGCCTCCGCTTCGAGCGGACCACCGGAACCCTGAGCAGCTCCACGTTCGATCGCAACTCGTCGCCCGGTCCCGACGGCGGCACGGTGGTGGTCTACCTGAGCCCGAACACGATCATCGAGCGGTGCATCTTCGCGCGCGATCTGTCGGGAGTCGGGATCTCCTATCTGGACGACGTCTCGAGCCGTTCCTGCAACCTCTTCTGGAACAACGCCGAAGGACCGGTGGCGGGCGACGCGATCCGTCCCGACGATTTCTCCGGGAATCCCCTGTTCTGCAACGCCGATGGCGGGGACTTTCACGTCGCGGAGCTCTCCCCGGCCGCGGCGTCAGGGAACTCCTGCGGGGTCGGGCTCGGTGCGTACCCGGTCGCGTGCGGCTCCTTGCCGATCGAGTCGCAATCGTGGGGGCAGGTCAAGGGCGCGTTCCGCCGCTAGGGAGCGGCGGTCCGAACGAGTGACGGGAGGACGATTGCGGATCGCCATGGCTGGACCCCGGTCCGTGCCGCCAGT
>JAGQIB010000159.1:1798-12135 GCA_020431545.1 Gemmatimonadota bacterium | reverse complement strand
TTCGGTGGCGAGGGCTTCATCCTGCAGAAGCTCGAGGGCGACGGACTCGCGTTCGTGCACGCGGGCGGACATGTCGTGGCCCGGGACCTCGGTCCCGGCGAGACGATGCGACTCGACACCGGCTGCCTCGTGGCGTTCGAGCCGCGTGTGGACTACGACATCCAGTTCGTGAAGGGTATCAAGACCGCGCTGTTCGGCGGCGAGGGGCTCTTCTTCGCGTCGCTGCGCGGGCCGGGGCGTGTCTGGATCCAGTCCCTGCCGTTCTCGCGCCTCGCGAGCCGCATCTACGCGGCGGCGCCGCAGACGGGCGGTCGACGTCGCGGCGAGGGCTCGCTGCTGGATCACGTCGGCGGTCTGGGACGTCTGCTCGACGGCGACTAGAAGCTCCGCGAAGCTCAGTTTCCGGGCGGCGGCGTGCTCTCTCCCGAGCGCGCCGCCGCGCTGCGTACGAGCAGCGCCCCCGCCAGGAACAACGCGACGCTCGCCCCCCACGTGAGCGGCGTCGGCTCCAGGAGCCCCTCGCCGATCACGAGCATCACGCTCGCGTTGTACACGGCGTGGAAGAGCATGGAGGGGAAGATCGAACGCGTCCGCACGACGATTCCGGCCATGACGAGGCCGAGGAGGAACGTCGGCGCGAAGCGGAACACGCTCAGATGGATGAGCGCGAATCCGGCGCTCGAGATCAGAATCGCGGACCGGACCGTGCCCACCCGACGCAGCAGTCCGAGGAACACGCCGCGGAACACGAGTTCCTCGCAGATGCCGGGCGAGATCGCGATCAGGAACAGCATCAGCGGCTTGCCGGCCTCGCCGAGCTCACCGCCGAATTCGCCCATGAAGTTCTCCGGCATCGGCAGGAACAGGCCCTGCAATTTCATCACGCCGTAGAACAGCGGCACGCCGACCCCGAGCGCGAGCAGAACCGCGCCGAGCAGCGCGAGCGGACGGGGCGCGCGCAGCGAGAGAACGTCGGCGAGCCGGCCGCCGCTGCCGGCGAAGCGCAGGCTACCCGCGCCGAGCAGCGGCAGGACGACCCAGAGGCTCAGTCCGAGTCCGAGCAGGAGCTTCCAGGTCTGCAGCAGCCCGCCGACGTAGAAGAACGCGAGCACGGTGGCGGACAGCGCGAACATCGCCGCCCGACGCCGACCGCCCACGGTGTGCGCGAACAGAGGCTCCGGCGAGAACCCGAGGATCGTGTCCTCGCGCGACAGGATCCCGGCCGTCCAGCGGGTGACGAGGAAGCCCCACCCGACGCTCGCCACGAACACGAGCCCGAGCAGCGGCAGGCTCATCTGGCCGAGCAATCCGTCGCGAACGGCGAGCGCGACGTTCGCGATGGGCCACAGCGCGGTCATGGCCGACAGCTTCACCGCCTGCCCGGACGCGAGCATGCCCGGGATGATCGCGAGCAGCATCACCGGCATGATCTGGAGCTGCGCCTCCTTCACGTTGCGGGCGAGCGCGGACAGGCCGAGCATGATCCCCGCCACCACCGCGGCCAGCGGCACGATCAGCAGGACGGCGAGGCCGAGCCCGGCCGGGGACAGCGCGGACACGTCCACGGAGGCGTCGCCCATGAGACCCGATCGGTAGCACCACGCCATGCTGGCGAGGTTCAGCGTGCCCGTGAGGATCGTGGCGCCCCACACCACGAAGAACTTCGCGCGCGCGATCACTTCCCGCGGCACGGGCACGAGGTACAGTGTCTCGAGCGTCCCGCGCTCCTTCTCGCCCGCCACGATGTCCGTGGAGACCGCCGCCGCCCCGATGAAGAGCGTCATCACGAGCAGGTACGGCACGAGCCGCCCCGCCTCGGCGCCCGCCGTCTCCTCCTTCGTGGCGACGTCGACCGTCACGAGCGTGACGAGATCGCCGAGGCTCCCGTGACCGCCCGCCGCCTGGTAGCGCGCGTCCTTCACGCGTTCCGCCGCTCGCGCGAGCGCGTCCTGCAGGCGCTCCTCGGCGTTGCGCGACTTGTCGTGCGACACGTGGTGCCAGATTCGCACCACCGGCGCCCCGTCGCCTTCCCGGACCAGCGTGTCTGGCGCCTCGACCCAGGCCTCGAGATCCCCGTCGGCGATCGCCTTCTTCGGATCCGCGGGGAGCGACACGAACTCCACGCGCTCGAGATCGGCGAGCGCGTCGCGCACCTCCGGCGCCCCGGACACGGCCACACGGTGGATCTCCTGCTGGACCTTCTCCTCCGACTTCCGCTCGGTGGAGGACATCAGGGAGAACATCACCGGATAGACCAGGATCGGCATCACGAAGGAGAGGATGATCGCGCGTCGATCGCGCACGATCTCCCGGATCTCCTTGCGGACGAAGGCGCCGATCCGCGCGCTCATTCGACGTTCCCGACCACGGCGCGGAAGACCTCCTCGGGGTACCTCTGTCCCGTGCGCTCGCGCAGCTCCGCCATCGTCCCGCTCGCGCGCACCGAGCCCTCGTGAATGATCGCGACGCGATCGCAGAGGCGCTCCACCTCGCTCATGATGTGGGTGCTGAACAGCACGCACTTCCCTTCCGCCCGGCAGCTCTCCACGAACTCCAGCGTGGTCGCGGCGGCGAGCACGTCGAGACCGGAGGTCGGCTCGTCCAGGATCAGCACGGGCGGATCGTGCACCACGGCGCGACCGATGTTGACCTTCTGCTTCATGCCGGTGGAGAGCTTCTCGCAGCGCTGCGTGCGGTACTTCGTGATCCCGAACGTCTCCAGTACGCGCTCCACCGCGGAGTCGAGGCGATCGCCCTCCAGGCCGTGGAACTCGCCGAAGAACCGGAGCGTCTCCTCCGCGGTCAGGCGGGGGTACAGTCCCGTGGTGCCGGACAGGAACCCGATCGACTCGCGCACCGCCTGCGGGTCCGAGGCGATGTCGTGACCGTTCACGAGCGCCGTCCCGGCGGTGGGCGTGAGCACCGTCGACAGCATGCGCAGCGTGGTGGTCTTGCCGGCGCCGTTCAGTCCGAGCAGGCCGAACACCTCGCCCTCACGACACACGAACGACACGCCGTCCACGGCGCGGATCTCCTCCCCCTTCGCGCCCAGGAACGTCTTCGCGAGATCCTGGACCCGGATTCTCTCCGTCATGATTTCAGCAACTCCTTGAGGGAGATCTGGCGCCCCACGAAGAGGTCGTCGCGGGCGGCGGCGCGCGACGCGAGGCGCAGGACGATCAGCGTGGCGGCCACGAGGACGGCGACCGTCACGAGAATCGGACCGGGCGGCATCTCGCCACCGAGCACCGATTTGAACAGCGTGGCGACGTTCAAGAGCGGCACCACCGCCTGCTTCATCGTGAAGGGATCCTGCGACACCGCCGTGACGATCCCGGGCAGCATCGACAGCAGGTACACGGGACCGAGCACCGCCTGGCCCTCGCGGTGCGTGCGGGCGGTGGACGCGAGCAGCATCACGAGGGCGGCATAGAACAGCGCAGCCACGAGCGCCACGCCGACCACGATCAGCCCCGCCGACCACGGCAGCGTGAGCTGGACCTTCTCGCTGAGGTCGTCTCCGAGCATCCGCAGCACGAACGACAGGAAGATCGCCATGCTCAGCAGGTTCAGCACGAGCGACGTGAGCGACGACGCCACCACGAACACGTACTTGCCCACCAGGATCTCCGCGCGCGCGAGCGGCGACACGAGGATCGTCTCCCAGGTCCCGCGCTCCCGCTCGCCCACCACCGTGTCGAGCGCGGCGTAGTAGCTCCCCGTCGCGAGCATCATCATCAGGAAGAGCGGCAGCACCGCCGCGAGGATCTCCTGCCCGCGCTGGCGGGCCGACGCGAGGTCCTCCGATTCGATCGTGAACGGTTCGAGATCCGACTCGGACAGCCCCACCGCGACGAGCTCGCCCCGCTCGCGGTCCAGCCGCCACTCGTCCACGGCCGCCGCGACGTCGTCGCGAGCCCGCTCCGAGCGCTCGCGCGATCCGTCGAACCAGAGCCGCGCCGTGTCGCGTTCGCCGGACGTCCAGCGGAGCAGCGCGTCGGCGCCCTCGGCCTCTCGCCAGGCCCGGAACCCGTCCGGCGTGCCGTCGAACGAGGACGGCGGCGGGACGAGCCGCAGCTGCTCCGCGGCACGGAGCGAATCCTCGACCGCCGCCGGCGTGCCGCTGTCGATCCCCAGCTCGGCGACGTCCCGGCTCGACGCGCCGGACTGGATCTGCATCACCTGCATCACGCCGAACCCGATCAGCGGAAACAGGAAGATCGGCAGAAAGACGACGTTCACGAGGAAGTTCCGATCCCGGACGGACTCCAGGATCTCCTTCTGGGCGACGCGTCGAACGGCGGACAGGCGCAATGTTCTCCTCCGATGAGAGAGCAAATCACGCGCGCGCGACGTCGGCAAGGCGCAACGTCGCATTCGGCTATCATCTGCGGACCCATCTCGGCTACCGGCGCGACGTGACCTCCCGCCTTCGCCACCACCGGTACGCGGGAAGCGCCAGGACGAGCATCGCGAGCCCGATCCCCGTCCGCACCGGCGACGCCACGATCTCCGAACCCGTCACCCACAGCGCTGCCGCGATCACGAGCGCGGGCGTGACGGGATAGCCCGGAACGCGATAGCCGCCGTCCTCCCCGATCCGCTTCGCCCGCAGACGGTAGACCGCCGCGATCGCGAGCGTGCCGTACACGAGCGAGATCGCGACGTAGAAGCCGAGAATCTCCGAGAACGACCCGGTGAGCAGATACGCGAGGGTGAGCACGTACAGCGCGGTGGCGCCCCACCGCGGCGTGCTGCCGTCCCGCGTGACCTGGCCGGCGGCCGCGAAGAACAGTCCGTGCCGCGCCATCGCGTAGAAGTACCGGGGACCGGCCACCCAGATCCCGAACAGCGTGCCGAATGCGGATACCACCACGATCGCGGCGATGACGCGTCCGCCGGCCGGACCGAGTACGGTCTCCGCGGCCGCGGAGGCGGCGGAGTCCGAGCCCGCGAGCTGATCGAACGGGAGGAGCACGAGGTAGCCGACGTTCACGAGCAGGTACAGCGCCGCGACCACGACCGCGGTCCCGATCAGCGCCCGCCGCAGGCCGCGGCGCGGATCACGGACCTCGCCGGCCACCGTGTTCAGGTTCGCCCACCCGTCGAACGTCCAGAGCACGCCCACCATCGCCGCCGCGAACGCCGACGCCTTCGGCCATCCCGCCCCGACCAACGTGAGCCGATCGAGCTGCCCCGGCCCCACCGCGAGCGCGAGCACGGCCAGCGTCGCGATCGCCGCGACCTTGAGCAGCGTGAGCACGGTCTGCAACGTTCCCGAGAAGCGCGTCCCCCGCAGGTTCAGGAGCCAGGCGAGCGTCGCCGCCACGAATGCCGCCGCCCGCGCCACCGAGGGCGGAGCCTCCAGCGCGGCCGCGAAGTAGCTTCCGAGGATCGTGGCCACGACCGCACAGGACGCGGGATAGCCCACGAGGAACGCGCCCCACCCCTTGAAGAACGCCGCAAAGGGACCGAACGCGTGGAGCACGTAGACGAAGCTGCCGCCCTGCTGCGGCAGCCGGGAACCGAGCTCCGCGTACGTCAGCGCCCCCGCCAGCGTGAGCGCCCCGCCGAGCAGCCACGCGAGGAGAATCGGACCCGGCGCACCGAGCGTGGCGGCGACGTATCCCGGCACCGCGAAGATCCCCGTCCCCACCACGACCCCGACCGCGAGCATCGAGGCGTCGAGTCCGCGCAGGACGCGGGGGAGCTCACCCGGGCCGCCCGGTGACGGCCTGCCGGATGCGTCCGGAGAGACATTTTCCTTCAAGTGATCCCCCCGATGAGCCGTTCCAGAATCGGCGGGGCCCTCCCGCTCGGCCCGACTTTCGCCCAGGGCGGCCTGCCGGCTCCCGGGCGGGGCGCGCGCGGGCCCCGGTCGCGTCCGACATGACCCTCTTTCGGAAGTGCCGAATCAGGGGGGGAGCCTTTACAGGGGCGGACTCCCTTTGTCGGAAAAGCGCCGGGGCCCTCGCACTCCCACCGCCCGCGGATCTTCCCGGTTCCGCCCTCTCTTGCCAAGCGCCCCCGAAGAAAAGCGAAAGTCCCTCGCCGGAAACGCCGATTCTCCCGGGAACGGGAGGTGCCGGTGAACCCGCCTCGCATCCTGATCGTGGACGACGATCCGAACATGTGCCTGCTCGTGCGCTTCAACCTGGAGCGCCGGGGATGGCAGGTCGTGACCGCGGACGACGGCCTGCAGGGGCTCGAGCTCGCGCTGAATGAACCGTTCGACGTGGTCATCCTCGACGTGATGCTGCCCGGAGCTTCCGGCTTCGAGGTGTGCGCGGGGATCCGTCGCAAGCATCCCGCGAGCAAGCTTCCGGTGCTGCTCCTGACCGCCCGCTCCCAGATGGACGACTTCGAGACCGCGTCGAACGTCGGCGCCACGGACTACGTGATGAAGCCGTTCGATCCGATCCTGCTCGCCGATCAGGTCGCGGCGCTGCTGGGCGATCGCGCCGGAGCGCAGTCGTGACCGAAGACCGATTCCACGATTCCCTCGCTCCGCTGTTCGAGCGATCCGCCGACGGCTGGATCCTCGTGGACCGCATGGGCGACGTGATCCTGGCGAACGCCGCCGCGCGCGCCGTGCTCTCCGTGGACGACGAGCGCGTCGAGGGAACGCCGATCTCCACCTGGATCCTGGATCTCCCGCTCGACCGCTCCGCGAGCGTGCTCGAGCGGACCATGATCTCGGCCAAGGGCGATCGCTTCCCGGCCGAGGTGTCGGTGATCCCGCTCACGGAGTCGGACGGCCGCCGCTGGATCATCTTCCGCGACATCACACTGCGGAAGGGCTTCGAGGGATCCGTCCGCCATCACGCGGACGAGCTCGAGCGGATGGTCACCGCCCGCATGAACGAGCTCGAGGACGTCCGCGAGCGCTATCGCCGGCTGTACGACACCGTGCCCGTGCTCGACTTCGAGCTCGACTCGCAGAACGACATCGCCTCGGCGAACCGAAAGGCGTGCATGTCCCTCGGCGTGCCGCTCGATCGACTCGTGGGACTTCCGCTCGCCGACCTCGCGATCGCCGAGAAGAAGAAGGACCTTGCGGAGGCAATCGGCCGCATGCGCCAGGGCTCCGTGACGCCGTACGAGACGCGCCTCCGCGCCTCCGACGGCTCCGTGCTCGACATCGTGTTCCACGCGGTCCGCGACTGCGACACCGGCCGCTCCGCGATGCGCGTCGTCGGCCTCGACGTGACCGCGCGCCGCGAAGCGGAGCAGCTCGTGGACCAGAGCCTCGAGCTCGCGGAGGCCCAGCGCGCCCGCATGGAACGCATCCTGCGCGGCATCGGCGAGGGCGTGGTGGTGACGGATCCGGACGGGCAGGTCCGGCTCATGAACCCGATCGCGGAACGCTTCCTCGACATCGACGAGCAGTTCGCGTTCGGGCGGAACCTGTTCGCCGAGCAGCGCGACTCCGATTTCGCGCGCACGTGGCGCACGTTCGTGGACGGCCGCGAGGACCTCGGCGGCGGCGAGCTGAAGATCGGCGCCGGACCGAACCGCGTGTTCGTGGTCACGCTGTCGCGCATTCGCACCGCCGAGGGAAAGCCGGCCGGCTGCGTGGCGGTGCTGCGCGACGTGACGAAGGAACGTCGCGTGGACCAGATGAAGCGCGACTTCGTCTCGAACATCACGCACGAGCTGCGCACGCCGCTCGCGTCGATCCGGGGCTTCACCACCACGATGCTCCGCGGCGGCCCGGTGTCGGAGGAGGATCGCTCGCGGTTCCTGCGCATCGTCGAGAAGGAGTCCGAGCGCCTGCAGCACCTGATCGAGGGGTTGCTCACACTTTCCAGCCTCGACAACGGGCGCGAGGCGCTCGACCTGCAGGCCGGCGACTTCTCCACCCTCCTGTCCGACGCGTCGGAGATGTTCACGCCGCTCGCCCAGGAGAAGGGAGTGGAGCTCCAGGTGGTCCACGGCGGCCGCAACGGCGCCGGCATCTTCGATCCGCAGAAGATGCGTCGCGTGCTGGACAACCTGATCGGCAACGCGCTCAAGTTCACGCCGGCCGGTGGCGAGATCCACGTGGACTTCACGCGAAACGGCGACACGATCGTATGCACCGTGTCCGACACCGGTCCGGGCATCGCTCCCGGTCAGCTCGAGCGCATCTTCGATCGCTTCTACACGCGAGCTTCCGCGGCGGGCGGCAATCCGTCCGGAAGCGGCCTCGGCCTGCACATCGTGCGGCGACTCGTGGAGCTGCACGACGGCAGCGTGGCCGTGGAGAGCAAGGTCGGCGAGGGAACCACGTTCCGGTTTCACTTCCCGGCGGTGCCGCGCGTGCGCGAGGCGACGCCGAAGACCGGTGCCGGGCCCGTCTCCGACACGATCACGGAGCCGTTCGCGGATCTTCCGGGCGACGAGCCGGCCTGGCAGCCCGACCTCTCGGGTTCGCACGCGGAACCGCTCGCGGACCCGCCACTCGACGACGAGGAGGCCGCGCCGGTCGCGAACCTGCCCGAGCTCCCTCCCGGCGATCCCCTGCTCGACGACGACGACGAGGAAGACGGCGCTCCCGATTCGCCCGAATTCCGGATCGTCCGACCGCCCGCGCCCCCGGCGTCACGCCAGGTCGATCCCACGCGCCGCGTCTAGTCCGAGAGTCTAGCGGCCGTCGCGAGCCGTCCACGCGAGCCCGGCGAGCACGAGCACGGTCGCCACGATCGCCGACGGTCCGGGGATCTCGCGGAACAGGATCCAGCCGAGCAGCGCCACGAAGAGCGGAACGAGTCCGTACACGAACGCGGAAGTGCGCGTGGGACCGTTCTCGGTGACGGAACGGTTGAACAGCACGAACCCGATACCGGACGCGGCGATCCCCATCCAGACGAGCGCGATCCAGATTCGCGGCGAGACGTGAAGCGACGGCCACCCCTCGAACGCGCGGGCCATGCCCGCGAGCAGCCCGGTTCCGAGAATCGTCGCGTGGAAGGAAGAAACGAGCGACGACGCACCGGCGACGCGACGCACCACGAGCGAGTGGATCGCGAACGAAGTCACGGCTCCGAGCATCAGGGCGTCGCCGCGGTTCAGCTCCAGCGCGAGCAGGCGCGCGGGATTCCCGCGGGACAGCAGGGTGACCACGCCGAGGACCACGAGTGCGATCCCCGCCCACGAACGTCGAGGGAGTCGCTCCCGCAGGAACGCCGCCGCGAGCAGCCCCGTGATCACCGGGCTCAGCGCGTTGATCAGCGCCGTGTTGAACACCGCGGTGTACCGCAGGCTCGCGAAGAAGAAGGTCTGATAGCCCACGAGCCCGAACACGGCCATCGCCAGCAGCGCGGGCCACGGCGCTCGACGTCGTACGCCCCCGACCCGACCGCGCCGCGTCGTGGCGACGAGCACCCCGAGGAACAGCGTTCCGAAGACGTACCGCAACAGGACGGCACCCATCGGTGCGAGTTCCTCGGTGGCGATCTTCGCCGCGCCGTAGCTCGTGCCGAACATCGCGGCCGCGCCGACCGCGAGCCAGAGGGAACGTTTCATTTCGCGAGTCGTGCCTCGCGCTCCGCGTCCTCGGTGCGGCCGAGCGCCTCGTACACCAGCGCGAGGTTCTGGTGGATCCCCGGGGGCTCCTCCCCGCGCTCGAGCAGGCTCTCCAGGACTCTTGCC
This sequence comes from Gemmatimonadota bacterium, assembly GCA_020431545.1. Classification (GTDB taxonomy): domain Bacteria; phylum ARS69; class ARS69; order ARS69; family ARS69; genus JAGQIB01. Next base: position 2,502 of record JAGQIB010000159.1, on the reverse strand, counting down.
GACTCCTCCAGACGCCCCGTGGCCGCGAGGGCCGCCGCCTCGCGTCCCGCGAGAGAGACGTCCTCCGGATTCGCGCGCGCGGCCCGGAGGACGAGTTCCACGAGCGACGGATCCGGCCGCTCGACGCCCGTCGCGAGCGCCGCATCCCACGCGAGATACGCGGCGCGGCGCAAGAGCTTGGGATTCCCCGGCTCGAGCTCGAGTCCGGCGCGGTACTCGGCGAGCGCCTCCTCCGGTCGCCCCGCGACCTCGTAGCCGATGCCCGCGGAGAGGTGCGAGTTCGCCACGGTGCCGGCGTGGATCGGCCGGTACGCCACGGCCGCGATCGCGACCGCCACCATCGCGCCGACCGCGAGCGGTCGCCACGAGCGCGCCCGGATCCGATCGAATGCTTCCACCACCCCGTACCCGGCGAAGCAAGCGAGCGGCGCCACGAGCGGGAGCCGGTAGCGCGAGAACACGAAGAACAGCGCGACGGACAGCGGATAGACGACCAGGAACAACCCGAGCTCACCCGGCACCCGCCGGCGGACCACTGCCGCCAGCAGGCCCACACCGCCGAGCACCGCGAACACCCCGAATCCGGGCAGTGGCAGCCGTAGCACCGGCGCGAAACGTCGGAAGTAGCGCAGGTCCTCGTCGTCCGGGATCTCGTAGTCGTGGAACAGCAGGCCGAGCTTCGTCACGAACCGGCGGGCGGATCG
>JAGQIB010000159.1:0-1680 GCA_020431545.1 Gemmatimonadota bacterium | reverse complement strand
CGCACGAAGTCCGGCACGAGGTAGCCGCCGTCCGCGTTGCCGGACCAGTTGCCGGTGTAGAAATTCTGCCCGGCCTGCGACGTGATCGGCAGCACTTCGCCGCTCGCCGCAAAGTTGTGCACGGTCGCGGGCAGGATCGCGAGCGCCGCGCCGCCCGCGAGCGCGAGCGGCGGCGCGAGGCGTCTGGTTCGCAGCGCGGTCCAGACGACGGCGGCCGCGGTGAACAGCGCGAAGTTCTCCCGCACGAGCGCCGCGAGCCCCCCGGCCAGCCCGGCCGCGAGGAACCAGCGCAGGGACTCTCGTCGTCTCGCCTCCACCAGCAGCAGGAGCGTCGCGGAGGCGAGCGTCACGCCGAGCGTCGTCTTGGTGACCTTCCCCTCCTCGAAGAGGAGCGTGCCGTGGATCGCCACGAGCGCCCCGGCGACGAGTGCCGGCGCCCGGCCGAACAGTCGGCGCGCGAGCAACATCACGAGCGCGACGTTCCCCGTGCCGAGCAACGCGTTGACGAGGCGCGGGAACAGGAGATCGCCGCCGGAGATCGCGTGCAATCCGGCGAGGAAGTAGGCATAGAGCGGCGCCTGGTAGAACGGCGTCCCGCGCGTCCACTCCCCCGTCACGATGCGACGCGCCCACGCGTCGTACGATTCCGCGTCGAGCGAGAGGACGTCGAACAGGGGATAGTCGCGGATCGTGAGCACATGGATCACCCGGAGACCCGCCGCCACCGCGAGGATCAGCAGCGCGATCCGGCCGGTCCGGCTCGACTGATTCATCGCGCGCGCTGCCGGTCCGCCTCGTAGAGCAGCACCGCCGCCGCGACGGACACGTTCAGCGAGTCGGCGCGGCCGCGCATCGGAATCCGCACGCGCGAGTCCGCGGCGCCGCGCGAGTCCGCGGGCAGGCCCGCCGCCTCCGCTCCCACCACGATCGCGACCGCGCCCGAGAAGTCCGTCCGATCCGGCGGCCCCGTTCCGTCCGGAGTGGCCGCCACGATCCGCAGACCGCGTCCGCGCAGCCACTCGAGCAACGTGCCCGCGGGAGCGACGCCGACCGGCACCGTGAACAGACACCCGAGACTCGATCGCACCACGTTCGGATTCAGCAGATCCGTGCCGCCTTCCACGATCAGCGCGTCGGCCCCGAACGCGTCGGCCGACCGGAGAAGCGCGCCGAGGTTGCCGGGCTTCTCCACCCCGAGCGTCGCGAGCACGAGCGGCTCGGCCGGCAGCCGCAGGCGATCCGCCGCGAGATCGGGCGCGACGAACACCCCGAGCCAGCCATCGCGATCGTCCCGCACGGCGATCTTCGCGAAGACGTCGCCGGTCACCTCGATCACGCGTCCGCCCCGCTCGGCCACGCGACCGGCGAGATCGTCGGCCCGCGCGGTCTCCGTCACGAACAGGTGATCGAGCTCCCACCCGGCCTCGAACGCGTGCATCAGCTCGCGCTTCCCCTCCACGAGGAACCGCGCGGCGCGTTCGCGCGTACGGCGGTCGCGCAGCTTCACCGCGTCCTTGACGCGGGGATTGTCCAGGCTCGAGATGCGCAGCGTCTCGCTCAGGAGAAGTCCCTCCGGGCCCAGAGGCCCGCGTGAAGTCGCGCGCCGGAACGCGCGACGAGTACCGATTCGCCCGACGTGGTCACTCCGTCCCGCGCGCCGAGCGCGCGCTCGACCTCGCG
>JAGQIB010000158.1 GCA_020431545.1 Gemmatimonadota bacterium | reverse complement strand
CCTCAGGATCCCGGCAGCAACTGCGTCCAGGGACGCAGCACCACGAAAGCGTCGCGCAGGTCATCCGGCGACTGGACGGTCCAGAGGAAGTCGCCGCGCGGGTCCGGGTAGAACTCGATGTCGAGGTTCGTGCTGCCGGGCGCGATGAACAGCGCGCGGGGCGCCGCGGGGACGACCTTGCCGCTCTTCATGCCGCTGATCGAGACGGCGTAGGCGTTGCGATCGCTGCCGAGGTAGACGACCTCGTTCGCCGCGGTCCAGTGCGCGGCCCAGGTCTCCTGCACCGAGATCTGCGTGCGTGGTCCGCCGGCCGGGAACGGCGCCACGTACGCGTGCCAAACACCTCCACCCTGTGGAAACGTGCGGGCGACGTAGAGCAGCCAGTTGCCGTCACTCGAGATGACGCCGAAGAACGACCGCTCGTCCTGGACCTGCGGCACGACCGGAACGAGCTCCCCGGTCTCCACGTCGACGCGGGCGACGTAGGTGTCGCCTTCCGGCGGCGATACGTCGGTGAGGATCCAGCGTCCGTCCGGGGACCACTGGGAGAGCTCCAGGTACACGCTCTCGAGTCGGATGACCACCTCCTTGGCGCCTCCGCTCGCGGACACCGTACGAATCTCGAAGCGTTCCCCGGCGCGCGAAACGTACGCGAGACGCGAACCGTCCGGCGACCAGACCGGCGAGTAGTCGTCTTCCGGATCCGTCACGATCGGCACGCGCGTGTGCCGATCGCGATCCAGGATCCAGAGGTCGCGGTCCGTCGAGATCGGACTCGGTCGGACCTCGGTCGCGATGCGTCCGCCGTCCGGCGACGGCACGGCGAGACGTCGCACGGGCTCGTCGCTGATCTGCTCGGTCACATGCCCGGCCCGGTTCAGCGCCACCACGCTCATGCGATTCGGGAGCGAGCGCCGGTAGACGACCGTGCCGTCGTCCGCGATGGAGAGCGGGATCTCGCCCCAGCGATTGACCTCGAGCTGCACGGGCAGTGCGACCGGATCTCCCGAGAAGCGACGTCGAGCGGCATCGAAGGGGCGCGCGGTGAGCGATCCGTCGGCAACGTAGAGCGCGTGACCCGTGCGCGAAAACAGCACCTGCGACGGTGCCGGCCCCATGGGCTCGATCTCGTGGCTCGTGACGTCACCCGCGACGAGGCGGTAGTCGAGGTCCGCGGGAATGCGGAGCGCGAGGAAGTGTCGCTGGTCCGGGAGCATCGTGGGCCATCCGAGCCACGACGAGGAGTCGGCGCCCAGCGCGGGCGCCGGGGTGCCGCCGCGCGCGTCGACCCGCTTCAGCGGAGTGCGCTCGTCCCCGTCGAACAGGATCGTGCCGTCCGCCGACCAGGTGCCGGCGTCGCCGTTCGGCGCGTCGCAGATCGTCTGGGGCGGGCCGCCGTCGATGGAGATGCGGCGGAGACGCTCGCGCTGGAAGAACGCGAGGTGACGGGAGTCCGGCGACCAGAACGGCAGCGACGAGCCCTCGGTGCCCTCGAGTCGGCGGGACTCCAGCGAGTCGAGCGGGCGCACCCAGATCGACCAGGTCGTGCCGTCGTGAAGGCCGTACGCGATCTTCGTACCGTCGGGCGAGATCTTCGGAACGTCGAGGGCGCGCGCCGAGGGATCGGGGGCCACGGTGAATCGGAGCGGCGGTGCGGGAGCGGGAGGATCGCTGCGGAACGCGTTGAACAGGATCGGGGCGACGAGCGGGAGCAGCAGCACGAGCCAGGCCAGGTGGCGGGCGCGGGAACGCGGGGCCGGCGTCGCAGGGGTGGTGACGATCGCGGTGGCGCCGGAGTCGAGACCGGCCTCGATCCAGCGGAGCTGCTCCGCGAGATCTCGCGCGCTCTCCCAGCGCTGACGCGGATCCTTCGCGAGACAGCGGGCGAGCACGCGCGAGAGCAGCGGCGGCGCCTCGGGGCGCGCGCTCGAGAGCGGCTCCGGCTCGCGCTCGAGGATGGCGGCGATGACCGAGGCCTGGCTCTCCCCCGCGAACGCGCGCTTGCCGGCGACCATCTCGTAGAGCGTGGCGCCGAGCGCAAAGAGATCGGAACGCGCGTCGGCGGCGTGGCCCTGCAGCTGCTCCGGCGACATGTACGCGAGCGTGCCGAGGATCGTGCCGCGACGCGTGAGCGGCGTCTGGGGCGTGGTGGGATCGGCGGGATCCTGCGCCACCGTGGCCTCGTCCCCGGCGATCGGATCACCGGCCGGCTTCGCGAGCCCGAAGTCGAGCAGCTTCGGTCCGGACGGGCCGAGCATCACGTTGCCGGGCTTGAGGTCGCGGTGCACCACGCCGCTCGCGTGCGCGCGGCCCAGCGCGTCGGCGATCGCGGCGGCCACCCGGAGCGCCTCGGGGAGCGGAAGCGCGCCGCGGCGGAGTCGATCCGCGAGCGTCTCGCCCTCCACGTACTCCATCACGAGGTAGTCGACATCTCCCTCGCGCCCCACGTCGAACAGCTGGCAGATCGCGGGATGCTGCAGCGCGGAGACGGTGCGCGCCTCGCGCTCGAA
>JAGQIB010000157.1 GCA_020431545.1 Gemmatimonadota bacterium | reverse complement strand
CCGAGCTCGAACACGCCCTCGATGAGATCGCGCTCGTGGGCGCCGACCTCGCCGTGTTCGTGCGCGAGCTTCACCATGGCCACGAGTTCCTCCGGCGCCACGCGGTCGTCGGAACGCTCTTCCCCGAGCAGCTTGTTCGTGAGGTACACGAGGGGCCCGCGGAGCGGCGCGAACACGACCGCGAGCACGATCAGCGGCCGGGAGACGGCGCACGCGATCGGTTCCGCGAACCGGTACGCCACGGTCTTGGGAGCGATCTCCCCGACCACCACCACGAGGAACGTCATCGCGACCGTCGTCGCGAGCACGCCCCAGCCGGCACTCCCCGTGAGCCGGATGACCGCGGCGGACGCGAGCGCGGACGCGAGGATGTTCACGATCAGATTCCCGATCAGGATCGTGACCAGCACGCGGCGCGGTCGCGCCATCGCGGACGCCACCGCGCGCTCGACCCCACGCTCGCTTCCCGCCATCTCGCGAAGGCGCAGCGCCGGGATCGAGAAGAGGGCCGTCTCCGCCCCGGAGAACAACCCCGAGAGGACGAGCAACACGAGCAGCACGAGGGCGAGGATCGGGAGGCTCATCGCTTCCACGTCGACGGCAGGAGGAGCGCGAGCACCGTGTAGATCTCGAGGCGGCCGACGAGCATGAGCCCGGTGAGCAGCCACTTCGCCGACGCTCCCATCCAGGCGAAGTTGTCGGTCGGTCCCACGTTCGCGAGTCCCGGGCCGACGTTCGCGAGACACGTCGTGGCCGCCGACAGCGCCGTCTCCAGATCGAAACCGAGACCGGACAGCATTCCGGTGGAGACGCCGAGGATCCCGACGTAGAGGACCGCGAAGCCCATGACGTTGCGGACGATCTCCGTGTCCACCCGCCTCCCGCGGCCGAGTTGCACGCCACGGACGAGGCGCGGATTCACGGCGACCTCGATCTCGTGGATCCCCGCCTTCGCCAGGATCACGTGACGCACGACCTTCACGGAACCGGCGGTGGATCCGGCGCAGCCGCCGATGAACATCAACACCAGGAGCAGATAGCGCAGCCCGGGCGCCCACAACTCGTAGTCGTCGGTGGCGTACCCCGTCGTGGTCATGATCGACGCGACCTGGAACGCCGCCGACCGGATCGCCCACTCGATCTCGTATCCGTGGCGGATCACGAGCACGCCGCCCACGATCGCGGTCGCGACGAGCAGGATCACCGCGTACGTCCGCCACTCCAGGTCGAAGAAGTAGGCCCGGGGGGACCGCCACGCGCGATAGTGCAGCGCGAAGTTCGAGCCCGCGAGCACCATGAAGAAGGTCATGATCCAGTGCACGGCCGCCGAGTCGTACGCGGCCACGCTCGCGTTCCGGGGCGAGAACCCGCCGGTGGCCATGGTGGTGAACGTGTGGCAGACCGCGTCGAACCAGTCCATTCCCGCGAACCGGAGCGCCACCGCCTCCGCGAGCGAGATCACCGCGTACACGACCCACAGATAGGCGGCCGTCTGACGGATCCGCGGCGTGAGCTTGTCCGGCGACGGCCCCGGCGCCTCCGCGCGATAGAGCTGCATGCCACCCACGCCGAGCATCGGAAGGATCGCGAGCGAGAGCACGATGATGCCCATGCCCCCGATCCACTGGATGAAGCTCCGCCAGAACAGGACACCGCGCGGGACCGCCTCGATGTCGACGAGGATCGTGGCTCCCGTGGTGGTGAAGCCGGACATCGTCTCGAAGACCGCATCCGTGAAGTGCACCACCGACCCGGAGAGCAGGAACGGCAGCGCCCCGAACACGGCCATGGCGGTCCAGCCGAGGCACACGACGCCGAAGCCGTCCTTGACCCGCAGTTCCCGCGGGTGCCGCGTGAGAAAGAAGACGAGCAGACCGAACCCGGCCGTGAGGACCGCGGACACGCCGAGCGCCACGGCGTCGCCCTCGCGATAGCCGAGCGCCACGCCGAAGGGGACCAGCATGGCGATGCCCACGAAGACGATCAGCGCGGAGACCGCGTTGAGAACCGCGCGGTAGTTCATCCCGCGAACAGCTTCTCGACCTTGGGGATCGCCGACGGCAACGCGAAGACGATCACCCGGTCGTGCGCCTGGAGCACCGTGTCGCCGCGCGGGATGCCGAAGCCCCCGTCGCGGGAGAACCCGCCCAGGATCGCGTCCCGCGGGAAGTCGACGTCTCGCAGCGGACGACCCACGGCGCGCGATCGCTCGCTGGCGACGAGTTCCAGAACCTCCGCGTCGATGTCGCGGAAGGTCGAGACCTGGAGGATGTGGCCGCGCCGCACGAATCGCAGGATCGCGCCCGCGGCCGTGAGTCGCGGGTTGACGGCGGCGTCCAGCCCGATCTCGCGAAGCACGGGGATGTACTCCGTACGCTTCACGAGGGCGATCACCTTCGGCGCGCCGAGGTGGCGCGCGAGGAGCGCGGACATCACGTTCGTCTCCTCGTCGCCGCTGACGGACACGAACCCGTCGACGTCCTCGACCCCGCTCTCCTTGAGGGCCACGAGGCTGCGACCGTCGCCGTGCAGGACCGTCGTGCGGACGAGCGTGACCGCGAGCTGTTCGGACCGCTCGCGGTCCGCCTCGAGGAGGCTCACCGAGAACTCCGCGGCCTCGAGTCGGGCCGCGACCCGTTCCCCGACCTGCCCGCCGCCGACCACCAGGATCTTCCGCGGTCCGCGGGGACGCTCGACGGTGTCGGCCGCGTTCACGAACTGACCGAGCTGATCCCGCGCCCCGATCATGTACACGCGATCGCCCGGCAGGATGCGGTGGTCGCCGCGCGGGATGATCGTGGCGTCCTGGCGCACGATCGCCACCACGAGGGCCAGTGTCTCGCGGTGGTCCTGCCCGAGTTCCAGGAGGCTCCGGTTCGCCAGCTTCGAGGACTCGTCCACCCGGACGCCGATCACGCGAACGTGACCGTCGTCGAACTCCATGGAGTCCGTGACCTGGCGTCCCTCGAGCAGACCGACGATCTCGCGGGCCGCTTCCTCGTCCGGGTTGATGACCCAGTCCACGCCGAAGGCCTCGCGCGCCAGGCGGGCGTCCTCGGGAGTGCGCGCCGACTCGGAGAGACGAGCCACGGAACGGGTGGCGCCGAGTCGCGCCGCGTAGGCGCAGGCCGTGAGATTCACGGAGTCGATCTGGGAGACCGCGAGCACGAGGTCCGTGTGGTCGATGCCGTTGTCGCGGAGGGTCTCCGGGTCCGTGCCGTCGCCGACCACGCCGTAGACGTCGAGCTCGTTGATGCGCGCGATCGCGCCGGGCTCCTTGTCCAGGACCACGAGGTCGTGTCCCTCGCGGACGAGTCGCTCGGCGATGTACCGCCCGACCTCCCCCGCGCCGATGACGAGAATGCGCATCCGCCTGCTCCCTTCGCGGACGCGAGTCTAGCCGCCCGGCACGGGTCGGGAAACCGGGATTCCTGCCGGGGTGAGGTCCGCGGACGATCGTACCGAGGCGGCTCCCGGGTGTTCTTGACGCCCGCGCGGGCACTTCCTATGCTCCTCGGGCCTCGAATGCACGAGGAGGAACCGTTGCACTGCCTCCGAGCAAATGGTCGCCGGGCGAGCGTGATCGCGCTGGCCGTTCTCACGGTTCTCGCCGGCTGCGGCGGCGACCGTGACGCGGCCGAGGAGCACCGTCGCCTGTCGCTGCGCGTCGAGCACAACCCGCCCGAGCACACGCCGGCCGGCGAACCGGCCGAGATCCGCGCGCGCATCCGGAGCTCGCTCGAGGCCCCGCGGCTGGAGGCGTGGATCCGC
>JAGQIB010000156.1 GCA_020431545.1 Gemmatimonadota bacterium | reverse complement strand
ATGGTCGGTGGCGGCATCTTCGCGGTGCTGGGCACCGCGGTCGGCCTCGCCCGCGGCGGCACGCCGATCGCGTTCGGGATCGCGGGGCTGCTGGCGCTCCTCACGTCCTACTCCTACGCGAAGCTCTCGGTGCGGTACCCGAACGCGGGCGGCACGATCGTGTTCCTCGATCGGGCCTTCGGGATCGACCTCCTCACCGGCTCCCTGAACCTGGCGCTCTGGCTCAGCTACCTCGTGACGATCGCTCTCTACGCGGCAGCGTTCGGCTCCTACGCCCTGACGTTCTTCCCGGAGCCGTCGCCAGTGTGGCGGCACGTGCTCGTCAGCGCGGCCATCGTGCTGCCGGCCGCGATCAACGTCTTCAACTCCGACATCGTGAGCGAGTCGGAAACGGTCATCGTGGTCCTCAAGCTCGCGCTCCTCGCCGTGGTGATCGGGGCGGGCGCCGGCTCCATCGATCCGTCGCGGCTCGCACCCGCGGCCTGGGCCGGTCCGGGACAGCTCGTCGTGGCGGGGATGGTGATCTTCGTGGCGTACGAGGGGTTCGAGCTCATCGCGAACTCCGCCGCCGACGTCCGCCACCCGACCGTCACGTTGCCGCGGGCGTTCTTCGGGTGCGTCGCGTTCGTGATCGTGCTGTACCTCCTCGTGGCGATCGTGACCGTGGGCTCGATCGACGGCGAGACGATCGCGCGTGCCAAGGACTACGCGCTCGCGGCGGCCGCAAAGCCTGCGCTCGGGCAGGCCGGCTTCGTGCTCGTGTCCGTTTCCGCGCTCCTCGCGACGTTCTCGGCCGTGAACGCCACGATCTACGGCAACGCGCGTCTGGGCTTCACGCTCGCGAAGGACGGAGAGCTTCCCGCCGAGCTCGGCCGGAGGGTCTGGAACCGACCGCTCGGCGGCGTGACGTTGACGGCCGCGCTTTCCTTGCTGCTCGCGAACACCGTGAACCTGCAGTCCATCGCGATTCTCGGGAGCGCGAGCTTCCTGCTGCTGTTCGCGTTCGTGAACGCGGCCGGCTGGAAGCTGGCGGGGGAGATCCGGGCTCGACGTCCGATCTGCGGGATCGCGTGCCTCGCGTGCTTCGGCGCTCTCCTCGCGCTCCTCGCTCACACCTTCCGGGAGTCGCCACGCGATCTGCTCGTGTTCGGCGGGATGCTCCTGGGGGCGGTGGGCTTCGAGTGGACCTACGCGCGGGTGACCGGGCGCCGTTTCACCGGGCTGCGGGCGGAGTGACCCTGGCACTGTCCGGCTCCGGACACTCATCGTCCGGAGTCGGACGGTCGCGTCGCCGGAATCGCCCAGAATGACCCCGAGAAGGGCCTTGCGCTGGCATGCCCCTTGCGGCTCCCCTCCCGGACCCGAGCTCCGAACCTGAGCGCCGGGCTGGGAGACACTCCGTGGATCGACCCCTCAGCGACGCCACCCTTCGCCGCCGACGCCTCCGTCGCGCGTCGTTCGCGATCGGTCTCGCCGGTCTCGGGATCGCGTCGATCGTGTTCGTCCCGGGCTGGATCCGGCCGTCGATCTCGCTCTCGCGGATCCGCACCGCGGTGGTCGAGCGGGGCGTGATCGAGGCCACCGTGACCGCGACGGGCCGGGTGGTGCCGCGCGTGGAACACGTGATCACGAGCCCGATCGACTCGCGCGTGAGGGACATCCTGCACGATCCGGGCGACGACGTCGTGGCGGGCGAGGCGATCGTCGCGCTCGACACCGCCGAGACGGAGCGCGCATTGCAGAAGCTCGACGAACAGATCGCCCTGCAGGAGAACGAGCGTCGGCGCACGCGGCTCGGTCTCGAGCAGAAGATCGCGGAGCTCGAAGGGGGCCTCGCGATCAAGGATCTCGAGATCGAGTCCTACCGGATCGACGAGGACAAGAGCCAGCGCCTGCTCGACGAGGGGCTCATCACCGAGGACGTGCTGCGGGGTGCGAAGACGGACGTGAAGCGTGCCCTCATCGAGCGCGAGCAGCTCGAGCGAACGGTCGAACTCGAACGCAAGACCGCCGACGCCCGTCTCCAGGGCATCGATCTCGAGGTCAGCATCCTGCGGAAGGACCGGGCCGACGTCGCCGACCGGCTCGCGCGAGCGACCGGCGCGTCCGAACGCGACGGCGTCCTCACGTGGGTGGTGAGCGAGGCCGGCGCGGCCGTGGCCCGCGGCGCGCAGATCGCGCGTGTGGCGGATCTCTCGAGCTTCCGGGTGGAGGCGTCGCTCGCGGACACGCACGCGGAGCGGGTCGCGGTGGGCCAGGACGCCACCGTCCGCGTGGGCGATGCGCGCCTCCGGGGGCGAGTGAGCACGGTGTTCCCCGCGGTGGAGAACGGCACGATGACGGTGGAGCTCACCCTGGAGGAGCCGTCTCACCCCGCGCTGCGCCCGAACCTCCGCGTGGAGGCCGACCTCGTCCTCGATCGCCACGAGGACGCGCTGTTCGTGCCGCGCGGCGCGTTCGTGAACGCCGACGGACAGCGGCAGGTCTTCGTCGTTCGCGACGACTCGGCGATCCGCACCCCCGTGGAGTTCGGGATCCTGAACTTCGACACCCAGGAGATCGTGCGCGGCCTGCAGCAAGGCGATCGCGTCGTTCTCACGGACATGTCGGACTACGCACACATCAAGGAGGTACGAATCCGATGAATGGTCCCCTCGCCACGACGTCCGGGGCGCCGGGCGTCTCGACGTCCGGGCCCGCGGCCGCAACCGACGCGTTCGCGGCGATCCTGTCGAACGCGGAGAAGGTCTACCGCACGGACCGGATCGAGACGGTAGCGCTCAGCGGCGTGAATCTCGAGATCCGAAGGGGAGAGTTCGTCTCCGTGATGGGGCCGTCGGGTTCGGGCAAGAGCACGCTGCTGAACATCCTGGGACTCCTGGACACGCCCACGAGCGGTCGTCTCGTGCTGGCCGGCCACGAGATCGCCGACCTCGGCGATCGGGAGCTCTCCCGCCTGCGCAACGAGATCGTCGGCTTCATCTTCCAGACGTTCCACCTGATCGCGGACCTGAACGTCATCGACAACGTCGAGCTTCCGCTGCTCTACCGCGGGACCGGCGCCTCCGAGCGACGTCGCCTGGCGGGGGAGGCGCTGGAGAAGGTGGGCCTCTCCGCGCGCATGCACCACTTCCCGCATCAACTCTCCGGCGGGCAGCGCCAGC
>JAGQIB010000155.1 GCA_020431545.1 Gemmatimonadota bacterium | reverse complement strand
GCCGAGGCCAGCCTGCCCGGCCTCGTGATCCTCGGCCTGGCGGCGCTCCTGGCCTGGGGGCGGCCGCCGGCGAAGGTCGGCCCCGATGACGCTCCGAGCTGAAAAAAAACGCTGACGGAAGTGTCCCCTGGGAGTGGCGAGGGTTGACGGACCCGTGCGGTTCGGGTGTCTTCGTTCGTTCCAGGGGGGAAGGGCCGCACGTCCGGAATCCCCCGATCCGGCGTCGGTCATCTGGCGGGCCCCCCGGGCCCCTCGCTATAGTAGTGGGTCGCACCTCTCCGGAACCGGATCCGGAGGGGGCGCGCGCTTCCGCGGAGTCGCGGAGGCGCCCCCAAGCGTCCGTTCATCCGGCTCGAGAGGTCTTTCGCATGTCGGCCCGTTGTGCCTCGTTCGCATCCTCGCTGCTCATCGCACTGGGTCTCGTGGTCCCCGGACTCTCCTCCGCTGCGCCGGTCCTCCACGGGGACCGGGCGAATCGCGACGAGAGCCGCCTCCCGGAAGAGATCCGGGTCCCGCTCGACTACCCCACGATCCAGGCCGCGATCGACGCGGCCGGCGCGAACGACAAGATCTTGATCGCCCCCGGCGAGTACGACGAAAGCCTCCAGTTCGTCCTCAAGCGGGACGTCACACTGGTCGGCGCCGGCGCCAAGCAAACGATCGTTCGTTCTTCGGATACGGTTCTCACGCTGCGGCAGACCTCGGGTCTGAGCATCGAAGGGATCCGGTTCGAAACGTCGGCCGAGGTCGCGGTGGAGTCGCGTCAGTCGGGCGTCTCGTTCTCGCAGAACGTCCTCGTGGCCACGGCGCCCAACGCGCGGATGGACTTCTACTGCATCCGCCCGTCGGAGTTCACGAGGAACACGTTCGTTCGTCCGGAGAACGGAGCCGGCGAGTTCCTGCGGGTCAATCCCGACTTCTGTTCCGGAACCGGCGTGATCACGGTCCGGCGGAACCTGTTCTGGACCTGGGGCAAGCCGGTCGCGGACACGTCGGGGCGCGTACAGATCGAGGAGAACAACCTCGGAATCACGAACGCCGCGGACTACCCGGCCGACAACCTGTTCGCGTTCCCGCTGTTCTGCGACCCGAGCCGCGGCGACTACACCTTGTCCGCCGGTTCCCCGTGTCTGCCCGAGAACAACCCGTGGGGCCGGACCCTCGGCGCGCTCAGCCAGGCGTGCGGACCGGTCGGAGTCGACGACACGAGCTGGGGACAGATCAAGAGCTCGTATCGCTAGAGCGAAGCGAGCGCCTGCGCGGGCCTGCGCGGAAAGAGAAACGGGACGGCACGCATGAGCGGCCGTCCCGTTCGCTTTTCCTGCGCGACGTCCGGCTACGCGCGCGTCGAAACGTCGGGACGGCTGCCCGGCTTCTCGAGCGGCGCGCCGCGCTGACATTCGGGACACGCTTCCGGATCCCACGTCTCCACCGGCAGGCTGAGCAACGAGTGGAACGGCACCCCGAAGTCGACGCCCCCGCCGCTCCGGTCGACGATCGCTCCCACCGCCACGACCTCGCCGCCGGCCTGGCGGAGCGCCTCCATCGTCTCGCGCGTGGACTTGCCGGTCGTCACGACGTCTTCCACCACCGCCACGCGTTCGCCGGGCGAGAGCACGAAGCCGCGACGCAGCTCCATCACGCCGTCTTTCCGTTCCGTGAACAGACCGCGAACGTCGAGCTCGCGCGCGACTTCCCAGCCGATGATCAGCCCGCCGAGAGCCGGCCCCACGATCGCCTCGGGTCGCGCCGGCGCGAGCGCCTTCGCGAGCGCGCGGCCGAGAACCTCCGCGCGATCCGGGTGCTGCAGCACGAGCGCAGACTGGAAGTAGACGCCCGAGTGCAGCCCCGACGAGAGGCGGAAGTGGCCGCGCCGGAGCGCGTTCGTCTCCTGGAATGCCTTGAGCAGCGCTTCTTCTCTCATGACGAGACCTCCGCGATCGCCCGCTGGACGTCGCGCAGCGCGGCGGCGGGATTCGCCGCCTGCATCACCCCACGCCCCACGACGAGAATGTCGGAGCCTTCGCGGGCCGCCTCGTCCGGCGTCATCGTGCGGGATTGATCCGGCGGGGCCGCGGTGCCGGGCATCCGGATTCCCGGCGTGACGATCACGCGGTCCCGTCCCGCGACGTCGCGGAGTCGCCGGATCTCGTGCGCTGAACCCACGAGTCCGTGGGCGCCGGCCCCCACCGCGAGTCCGGCGAGGCGCGCGACCGCGTCTTCCACCGTTTCTTCGGTCGGACACGCGCCGGCGCGCCACGCATCGAGGTCCAGGCTCGTGAGCACGGTCACGGCGAGAACACGTGTCGCGCCGCGCTCCGCCGCGGCCACCGCGTGCTCGATCATCGCGGGTCCGCCGGCCGCGTGAACGGTGAGGTAGTCCACCCCCGCGTCTACAGCCTTTTCCACCGCCTTCCCCACGACGCTCGGGATGTCGTGGAACTTCAGATCCAGAAACACCCGCGTTCCGCTCTCCAGAAACGCGCGCACGAGCGGCATGCCCTCGCGGACGAACAGCGCCGGGCCGATCTTCGCGAGACCCAGATCGTCGCCGAATCGTTCCCGCGCGGCGAGCGCGGCGGCCGCCGTCTCGACATCGAACGCCACCGCCACCCGCTCCTTGGGCGCGAGACGCGCCCCCGGTCCCGCCATCGTCTCCGTCATTCTCGGTTTCCTTCCGCAATGAGGTCGCCGCGCGTGAGCCCGCCGATCACCGATTCGATCGACGCGTGCCCGTGCCGGCGGCAGTAGTCTTCCAGGCCCGCGAGGATCTCCGTGAGCGCGAGCGGATTCGAGAACAGCGCGGTGCCGACCTGCACGGCGTGCGCACCGGCGAGCAGGAACTCCACCGCGTCGGTCCAGGTCGAGATGCCCCCCATGCCGATCACCGGGAGCGACGTCGCCCGGCACACCTGCCACGTCATCGCGAGCGCGACCGGCTTCACGGCCGGGCCGGAAAGCCCGCCCATGCCCATCGCGAGCAGCGGCCGGCGACGTTCCACGTCGATGCCCATGCCGAGCAGCGTGTTGATGAGCGACAGGCCATCGGCGCCGCCGGCCTCGGCGCCCTTCGCGATCGCGACCGCATCCGCGTTCGGCGTGAGCTTCGCGATCAGGAACGCGTCCGTCTCCGCCCGACACCCCGCGAGGATCGCCTCGACCGCGCGCGGGTCGCCCCCGAACGTCCGCCCGCCCTCTTTCACGTTCGGACACGACAGGTTGATCTCGATCGCCTGCACGCCACCCGCGCGCTGCAGCTTGGCCACCATGCTCACGTAGTCTTCGCGGGTGTAGGCCGCCACCG
>JAGQIB010000154.1 GCA_020431545.1 Gemmatimonadota bacterium | reverse complement strand
ACTCGTCGCGGAGCAGGGGAACCGCGTTCCGGGAACCGGAGCGGCCGCCCCGGCGACGACTCCCGCGGAGACGAGTGACCGACCGGCGGAGCGGATCGTCCAGGCGCCGGAAGAGATCAACGAGGAGAAGCAACCGGAGACCGACGCGCTCGTGCCGTTCGGCTACGAGCTGTTCACGAGTTCCCCCGAGAGCTACCGACTGCCGGCGGCGGGTCCGGTCGACCCGGACTACCCGCTCGGTCCCGGCGACCAGATCGTCCTCGACGTCTGGGGCGACACGGTCTTTCACGTGGAGCGCGAGCTGGACCGCGAGGGGGGCGTGAACCTTCCGGACGTCGGCCGCGTGGTGCTGGCGGGACTCACGCTCGGACAGGCGCGGGAGACGATCCGGCGTCGACTCGAGCGGGTGTACTCGGGACTCACGGAGCAAGAGGGAACGACGTTCCTCTCCGTGACGCTCGGGGAGTTGCGAGTGATCCGCGCGTTCGTGGTCGGGCGCGCGCGACGTCCCGGGGGCTACGATCTCTCGGCGGCGTCGACGGCCTTCCACGCGTTGTTTTACGCGGGCGGGCCGGATGGGGACGGGTCGATGCGGGACATTCGGGTCATCCGGCGAGGCCGCGAGGTGGCCCGTCTGGACGTTTACGAGTATCTCCGCAAGGGCCAGCGCCAGGGGGACATCCGCCTGACGGACGACGACACGATCTTCATCCCGCCCTCCGGCCCCCGGGTCGAGGTGCGGGGCGAGGTTCGCGAGCCGGGCCTGTACGAGATGCGCGCGGGGGAGACCCTGGCGAGCCTCGTGGAGACCGCCGGCGGGCCGACCGAGCACGCGGACGCTCGGGTGCAGGTCGAGCGGATCCTGTCGGAGTCGGAGCGGGCCGCGACCGGGAACGACCGTCGCATCTTCGATCTCGACCGGAATCGAGACGGAGGGGCGTCGCTGGAGAACGGCGACCTGGTCACGTTCTTCGCGGTCGGCGATCGGCTCCGGAACTTCGTGCGGGTGACCGGCGAGGTGCGACGGCCCGGGAAGTACGAGCTCGGCGACGGCGAGCTCCTGTCGGGGCTGCTGCACCGGGCGGGTGGCCTGCTGGAAACGGCGGTGCTCGAGCGCGCGGAGGTCGTCCGCACGTACGAGGACGGCCGGCGCGAGCAGGTGGCCGTGGATCTGGCCGAGGTGCTGTCCGGGGATCCCGGAACGGATCTCCGGCTCGCGCCGCGGGACGAGGTCACGATCCACTCGATCTGGAGCCTGCGGGACTCCACCGAGGTGGACATCCACGGAGCGGTCCGGAATCCGGGCCGCTACGAGCTCCGGGAGGGGATGACCCTCCGGGATCTCCTGTTGCAGGCGGGCGGCTTGCTGCCGTCGGCGTGGACGAGAGACGTCGAGGTTTCGCGGGTCGGACCCGTGGACGTCACCGAGCAGACCGCGGAGATCATGCGCGTGCCGCTCGGAGAGGACTATCTGGCGCGAACGGGGGACGAGTTCCCGCTCGAGCCGTGGGATCAAGTGTTCGTGCGCGAGATCCCGAACTACGAGTTGCAGCGGAACGTAAGGGTGGCGGGAGAGGTCCGCTTCCCGGGCGCGTACACGCTCCGTCACCCCCGCGAGACGCTCGCGGAGGTCGTGGAGCGGGCGGGCGGGCTGAAGTCCACCGCGTACCCGGACGGGTTCGTCCTGTTCCGCGAGAAGGAAGGGCTCGGGCGGGTCGCGCTGAACCTGAACAAGGCGCTGCGCGATCGCGGTTCGAACGACAACGTGATCCTCTTCGCGGGGGACTCGCTGTTCGTGCCCGAGGAGCCGAAGACGGTGACCGTGCGGGGCGAGGTGGGCTGGCCCACGAGCCTCGTCTACGAGAAGGGTCACTCGATCGGGGACTACATCGCGAACGCCGGCGGCACGACGAACCAGGCCGACCGGGGCCAGACCCGCATCGTGTACACGACGGGGGCGGCCGCGCGCGTGAAGAAGTTCTGGTTCGATCCGCCGGTGCAGCCGGGATCGACCATCATCGTCCCGCGGAAGGAGGAGGGGCGCCCCGTGCAGTGGGGCAACATCCTCCGCGATTCCGCGGCGATCCTCGCGAGCCTCGCCACGGTGGTGCTCGTGGCGGATCAGGTTTCGCAGTAGCAACGTTCTCGGGAGAGAGCATCGAACCGGCGGAGACGCCGAACTTGAAGGAGAGTCTGTTGAGTATCGAGCCGCACGGGGGAACCCTGGTCGATCGGATGGTGACGGGCGCCGAGAAGGACCGTCTGGTTTCGGAAGCCGCGAACCTGCCGCGGGTGACGCTGGACGAGCGTCAGGTTTCCGACCTCGACATGATCGCGGTGGGCGCGATGAGCCCGCTGTCGGGATTCCTCGGGGAGAAGGACTACCGCGCCGTCGTGGAAACGATGCGGCTCGCCGACGGGACCCCTTGGCCGTTCCCGCTGGGTCTGCGCGTCTCCAAGGAGACGGCGGAGTCGATCGGCGCTCGCGCGGCACTGCACGGTGGCGACGGACAGCTGCTGGCCGTGATGGACGTCCGCGAGAAGTACGAGGGCGACAAGAAGCACGAGGCCCGGAAGGTGTACCGCACGGACGACGGTGAGCACCCGGGCGTGGCCGCGCTGTACGCGCAGGGCGACGTCCTGCTCGGCGGTGACGTCCACGTGGTGGATCGCACGGACAAGGGCCACTACGCGGATCACTTTCTCGACCCCGCGCCGCTTCGCGCGAAGTTCAAGGAGCTCGGCTGGAACACGGTCGTGGGCTTCCAGACCCGCAACCCGATCCACCGCGCGCACGAGTACCTGATCAAGTGCGCGCTCGAGATGGTGGACGGCGCGCTGATCCATCCGCTGGTGGGCGCCACGAAGTCGGACGACATCCAGGCCGACACGCGGATGCTCTGCTACCACGCTCTGCTGGAGCACTACTTCCCGAAGGATCGCGCCGTGCTCGCGTGCTATCCCGCGGCGATGCGCTACGCGGGTCCGCGCGAGGCGATCTTCCACGCGATCACGCGCAAGAACTACGGCTGCACGCACTTCATCGTGGGCCGTGATCACGCGGGCGTCGGCTCGTACTACGGCACGTACGACGCGCAGCAGATCTTCGAGGAGTTCGATCCGAAGGAGCTCGGGATCCAGATCCTGAAGTTCGAGCACGCGTTCTGGTGCAAGAAGTCGGGCGGCATGGCCACCCCGAAGACCAGCAACTCCGGTCCCGAGGACCGCTTCATCCTGAGCGGCACCAAGGTCCGCGAGATGCTGAAGAACGGCGAGGATCTCCCGTCGGAGTTCACCCGCCCCGAAATCGCGAAGATCCTGATGGAAGAAGCCCGCGCCGAGATCTCGGCCTGACCTGTCACCCGATTCGAGGAAATGAAAGAGATGTCCTTCCCTGGATTCACCATCTGGTTCACCGGCCTGCCCTGCTCCGGGAAGTCCACGATCAGCGTGATCCTCGCCGAGACGATCAAGAAGGAACGCGGCAAGATCGAGATCATGGACGGCGACGTGGTTCGCACGAACCTGTCGAAGGGGCTCGGCTTCTCGCGCGAGGATCGCGAGACGAACCTGAACCGGATCGCGTTCGTGTGCAACCTGCTCACGCGCAACGGCGTGCCCGTCATCGCGGCCGCGATCTCCCCGTTCGAGAACTGCCGCCAGTGGGCGCGTGACCTCATCGGCGAGAACTACATCGAGGTCTACACGCGTTGCTCGCTCGAGGCGTGCATCGAGCGCGACGTCAAGGGCATGTACAAGAAGGCCCTCGCGGGCGAGATCAAGGGCTTCACCGGCATCGACGATCCGTTCGACGAGCCGACCGATCCCGAGATCATCTGCGACACCGACCAGGAGACGCCCGAGGAGTCGGCCGCGAAGATCATTGCCTACCTGCGCGAGAACGGCTTCCTGCCGGCGTCCGGTTCGAACGGTCACGTCGCGGGTGCGGTCTCCCAGGGAGCGCAGCACAAGTAGACTCCACGAGTCACGATCGTGAGGCAGAGGCGGGGGAGCGATCCCCCGCCTTTCTGTTTTTCCGGCTCTCGGGATTCCCGCGGCTGCTTCCGTCCCGTCCTACGGGGCCGGCGTGGTCTCCGGGCGACCCACCGTGAAACGCGCCGAGCCCGTCGCGAGCGGCCGCTCGAGGCGCTCCGCGACCACTTCCCACGAGTACTCGCCGTCGGGCGGCGCCTGGCCCGGCTCCCAGTCGAGGTCGAGCCGCGTGGTCTCGCCGTACTGCCGGAAGAGTGTCGCCTCCTCCGGCCGGAGGCGACGCACCGTGATCCGGTAGCGATCCGCCCCGACCACCGGGCCCCACTCGAAGCGCGCGGGGAATGCGGCCTGCGGACCGTCGGGCGCGAGCAGGGCAACGGTCGGTAGCCCCGCCCCGTCGGCCCCGGGTTCGGGCAGTCGGAACGGATCCCCGGCGAGCCACAGCATCGCGGCCGCGAGGAGCGCTGCCGCGAGTACGGGGGCGAGTTTCGGCCACGGGGAACTCATGGCGTCATCGTAGCGGGAAGCGACGCGTTCGTCTCGGCTGCCCGGGGGAAGGCACCGGGTCGAACCGTCCCCCGACTCGGGGGACCCCCTCGTCTCTCGAGCGTCCCCCCCCGGAGCCGGGGGGCAAGAAAAGGCGCCCGCCTCACGAGGAGACGGGCGCCCGGGGGGAGCGCTGTTCGCTGATCCGGGTCCGTTCGAGCCGGCACTCGAGCCCGACCGAGGGAGCCGGACTAGTTCGAGCCGACCGGCTCCGTCGAGTCGACCTCCAGACCCAGGTCCTTCAGGAACGCGACGTTGTTCGGCTCGCGGCCCAGGAAGTTCCGGAGCAGGTCGGCGCCGTCCATCGTGCCGCCCTTCTCGTAGATCTCCTTGCGGTAGCGCATGCCGATCGAGGGAGCGAGCACACCGTTCTCCTCGAACACCGACCACATGTCGTCGCCGTAGACCTTGGACCACAGGTACCCGTAGTACGCCGCGTCGTAACCGAACAGGTGGCCGAAGCCCGCCTGGAAATGGCCGGTCGGCGTGTTCGGGAAGCCGCAGATCGGGTGCATCTCGGTCAGGATCTCCGACGTGTTCTTCTTCGCGCCGGGAGCCGAGTACGCCATGTCGAGCGAGGCGTAGAGGTTCTGGCGCAGCCACTTGATGCCGGAGTTCAGGTTCTTCGCGGCGATCATGCCGTTCAGCATGTCCCGCGGGAGCTTCTCGCCCGTCTCGTAGTGCGCCGCGAAGCGATCGAGCACGGCCGGCTCCCAAACCCAGTGCTCGAGGTTCTGCGAGGGCGCCTCCACGAAGTCCTGCTCCGTCGCGGAGCCCGCGAAACGATCGAGCTCCGCGTGCGTGAGCGTCTGGTGCAGGATGTGACCGAACTCGTGGAACATCGTCTCGACCTCGTCGTGCGTGAGCAGCGAGGGCTTGTCGGCCGTCGGCTTGGTCACGTTCGCGACGATCGCGGAGATCGGCGTGCGGTACGACCCGTCCGCCTGGCGACCGCCCGAGCGGAGCGGGAACGCCGCGGCGTGACCGAACTTGCCGTCCCGCGGGAAGAGATCCACGTAGAAGTCCGCGATGAAGTCGCCGGAGGCGGCGTCGTAGATCTCGAACAGCTGCACGTCCGGGTTCCAGGTCTTGGCGTCCTTGACCTCTTCGTAGCGGATCCCGAACATCTCCTGCGTGATGTCGAACATGCCCTTGAGCACGCGATCGAGCGGGAAGTACTTCGAGATCTCCGCGGAATCGACCTGGTACTGCTCCTTCATCTGGCGATTGTGGTAGTAGCGCCAGTCCCAGTAGTTCACGCCGTCCGGGTCGTCCTTGGCCACCGTGGACTTCATGAGCGCGATGTCCTGCTCGAACTTCGGGCGGACCTTCACCCGCAGGTCTTCGAGGAACGCGTTGACGTTCTCCGGCGTCTTCGCCATGCGGGTTTCCACCCGGTACGCGGCCCACGAGGGGTACTCGAGGAGCTGCGCGATCCGGTCACGGACGGCGATCGCCTCCTCCAGAGTCTCCACGTTCTGCGGATAGCCCTCGTTCCAGGACTTCTCCATGATCTCGCGGCGGAGCTCCGCGTCCTCCGCGAAGTCCATGAACGGGAAGAAGTCGGGGTAGTCCAGAGTGACGATGTAGTTGCCGTTGTCCGCCTTCTTCAGACCCTCCAGGTAAGACGCCGGCAGGCCGCCCGCGCGGGACGGCGGGACCTCGATCGAGTCCTCCCAGTCCGCGAGCGTCTTCTCGAACGACTGGCCGAGCTCCACGAGGCGTTTCTTCAGCTCCTGCACCTCGTCGCGAACTTCCTTGCTCTTGCCGAAGCCGTTCCGCCGGAAGTCGCGCAGGGTGAACTCGAGCAGACGCGCCTTCTCGCCGGTCAGCGCCTTCGCCTCGGGCGTCTTGGAGTACGCCTCGACCGCCTCGAAGATGTCCTCGCGGAATCCGAGGTCCACGCCGAACTTGTCCATCGCCTCCTCCTGCGAGCGCGCCGTCTCGCGCAGCTCCGGATCGTCGGCGACGTAGCCCATGAACGCGTAGCGCCCGAACGTCTGCCCGAGGAGCACGCTGACCTCGTTCAGAGGCATCATCGTGTTCTCGAACGTGCGCGGCCCCTTCACGGAGACCATCTCTTCCACGATCTCGTCGGCGCGGGCGAGGGACTTGGCGCATTCCTTCTCGACCATGTCCTGGTTCACGGTCGTGTAGTCGATCAGGGGCGCGTTGCGCGAGGCGAGCGCGGGGACGGCGGTCATCAGCACGGCCGCGGAAATCACCGGCAGGCGACGAAGGAGCTTGGACAAGGGACAACCTCGAGAGTTCGGGTGATCGGGTCGACGCCGGAGGGTTCCCGGGCAGGCCGATCGCGTCGACGGCCCGGGCGCTTGCGGCCCCTCCCGGGACGAAAGCCGGAGGATGGTCGCAAATGCGGGAACCCGGAGCAAGGACCCCGGTTCCGCCGGGGGGCGAAAACGGCCCGTTCCGGGTCGAGAGCGCCGGATCGAGGGCCGTCCGGAGGCGGGGAATCGGTCCGTTCCCGGTCCGTCCGGCGGTCCGGGAGCATCGGCGGCGAGATCGTCCGCGGGTGGGATCGTCAGCGGGTGGAGGCGGCCGTCGTTTCCCGCGGGGGGCGGCCCGCTTCCACGTCCTCGTAGATCCCGGCGATGGCCTCGACCATCAGGTCGACGTCCCAGCGCCCCTCGACGCGCTCCCGCGACAGCCGGCCGAACTCCGCCCGCAGCTCGGCGCTCGCGACGACGCGACGCAGTCGGTCGACGAGCGTGTCGACGTCCTTGGACGGAACGACGAAGCCGTTGCGGCCGTCGTCGACGATCTCTCTCGCGCCCTCGCACTCGAAGGTCACGATCGGACGCTCCAGCAGCGAGTACTGCACGAGTACGCGTGGCAGCCCCTCCCACAGGGAGGTCAGCACCGCCACGTCGAACGCGGCGATCGCGCGCGCGATGTCCGAGCGGTAGCCCGTGAACACGACGCGATCGGTCAGCCCGAGCCGCCGGACCTCGCCCTCCAGCGTGGCGCGTTCCGCGCCCTCGCCCACGATCATCGCCTTCACGTGCGGGAAATCCGGGGCGAGTCGCGCGATCGCCTCCAGGAAGTACCGCCAGCCCTTGCGGGCCTCGAGACGGGACACCATGCCGAGCACGAGATCGTCGTCCGTGAGGCCGAACTCCGCCCGCACGGGGTTGCGGCTCGTCTCGGGATGCTCGCGCGCCTCCGAGAACGGCTGCGTGTTCATGCCGGACGGGATCGTGACGTACTGCTCGCGGTGCCCGATCGCCTCCTCCAGGTACTTGCGGCGGACGTCCTCGCCCACGCTGATCATCACGTCGCACCAGCGGGCCGCGCGACGTTCCAGCACGACGTACAGCCGGCGCCAGAAACCGGGGACGTGGTCGTGGAACGTGACGCCGTGCAGCGTGTGCACGATGTGCGGCACGCCGGCGAGCCGGGCGGCGAGGCGTCCGAGGAACCCCGCCTTGGCCGTGTGCGTGTGCACGATGTCGTACCGCCCCGCCCGCATGAGGCGGATCAGGCGAATCAGGGCCACCATGTCCTTCACGGGGTGCGGGTCGCGGACGAGCGTCGGCTCGATCCGGGTCACCTCGCGGATCCGCTCCCCGAACGCCGAGACGTCCGACCCCTCGCCGGCCACGATGTCCGATTCCCAGCGCGACTCGGACATGCCGAGCACGGTGTAGACCGTGTTCTCGTCCGCACCGCCCCGGATGAGCCGAGTGATCACGTGCAGTACGCGCACGCGCCGATCCGTATCCGTCATCCCGTCACCCCCGCCGTTCGAGTCGTCGCGGTGCGTGCCGCGCGCCGGCGTTCCCACCAGCGCAGCGTGAACACCGCCCAGAGAACCTTCGCCCGCTCGGCCTTGCCCGAGCGGTGCTCGTCGTACCACCGGCGGATCGTCGTGGGGTCGAGCGGGATGTCGCCGTCGCCGGATACCGTGTCCCAGAACACGTCCGCGAGCGACGTCTTCAGCCACTCGCCGAACGGGACCTCGAAGCCCGCCTTCGGCCGTCGCCGGACGGAGGGCGGGAGCAGGTCCCGGACCGCCTCCCGCAGCACGAGCTTGCGCTCCGTACCGCGCATCTTCCATTCGCCCGGAAGCCGGAGCGCGAATTCGACCACGCGATGATCGAGGAACGGCACGCGGACTTCCAGCGAGTTCAGCATGCTCGCGGTGTCGACCTTGCGGAGCATGTCCGTCGGCAGCGCGAGTCGCAGATCCGTGAACAGCGTGCGGTTCAGCGAGTCGTCGCCACCGCGCGCGTCCCAGTCGGACTGGACCTCGCGCACGAGATCCAGGGTGGGGTTCGAGAACGGCGTGCCGAGCAGCGTGCAGATCTCGTCGGCCGGAGCGAAGCGCATCCAGCGATCGTGCCGCTCCGCCGGATCGCCGTGGATCCCGTCCAGGAACCGGTGCGCCTTGCGTCCGAACTCGCCGAGTCGCGAGTCGCGCGACGCCGGCAGCGAGCGGAGAATCGGCTCGGCCACGTGGCGACGCAGGGGAGAGGGGACCTTCTGCCAGCTCCGGCGATAGGCCTCGCCCTTGTACTTCTCGTAGCCCGCGAACAGCTCGTCGGCGCCGTCGCCGGAGAGCGCCACCGTGAGCTCCTGTCGCGTCTCGCGGGACACCACGAATGCCGGGAGGATGGAAGAGCTGCCGAAGGGCTCGTCGAGCGAGTCCAGCACGTGCGGGAGAACGTCGCGGATGGCGCTCGCGTCGAGCTGCCGCTCGTGGTGACGGGTGCGGTGGAAGGCGGCGGCGTCGCGCGCCCAGGGTGTCTCGTCGAACACGGGGTCGTCCGCGAATCCGATCGAGAACGTCGATACGTCGCCTCCGTGGGCGGCGAGCAGGCCGGCGATCGCGGTCGAGTCCACGCCGCCCGAGAGGAAGGCGCCGAGTGGAACGTCGGCGAGGCGACGCAGCCGGATCGAGTCCTCGAGCAGTTCGCGAAGGCGTTTCGCCGCCGCACGGAAGTCACGCGGGCGCTCCACATCGGCGTCGAGCGGATGCCAGTACCGCTCCACCTCGAACCCGCCGTCGCGCCAGAGCAGTCCGTGTCCCGGCTCGAGCCGCCTCACGCCGGCGAGGATCGTCCGCGGCGCCGCCACCGCGCCCCACGCGAGATGCTGATGCACGGCCACTTCGTCCAGCCGATCGTCGACGCCCTCGGCCTCGAGGATCGAGCCCATCTCGGACCCGAACACGAGTCCGTCCTTCGTCTCCGCGAAGAGCAGCGGCTTGATGCCCACCCGATCCCGCGCGAGGAACAGCGAACGCTGGTTCGCATCCCAGATCGCGAACGCGAACATCCCGTTCAAACGGTGGACCAGGTCGGGCCCGAGCTCCTCCCAGAGGTGCACGAGCACTTCCGTGTCGGATCGCGACGTGAACCGATGGCCGCGGCCCTCGAGCCACTCGCGGAGCTCCCGGTGGTTGTAGATCTCGCCGTTGAACACCACGCGGACGTTGCCGTCCTCGTTCGTCATCGGCTGGGATCCGGTTTCGAGATCCACGATGCGGAGACGCCGGAACGCGAGACCGATCCCGTTCGCCACGAAGAAGCCGTCTTCGTCCGGACCGCGGTGCACGATCCGCTCGGCCATCCGGCGCAACAGGTCCCCGTCCGGACGATGGTCCGCCCGGCCGACGATCCCGGCGATTCCGCACATTCGCGTGGTCCTTTCCCGCACCGGCGGTCCGGAGGGTCCCGGCCGCACCTGACGCTCTCGGCTGATTTTCGGCCATTTCCGGCCGATCTTGAGGCGGTCCCGGCCGATCGTGCCCAAACCCGGCCATTTTGTGCAACGTTCCTCAAGGATCCGCCGCCCCGGGCCGATCCTCCGGACGAAACCCAGTCCGGAGAGGTGGACCGTGAGAACGTGGTCGGGGCGACGGGTCGTGGTGACGGGAGGAACCGGGTTCCTCGGGCGGCACCTCGTGGCGGGCCTGCGGGCCGCCGGGGCGACCGTGGACGCGCCCTCGTCGCGCGAGTGCGATCTGCGGGACGAGGCGGCCGCGCGTCGTCTCCTCGCGGACTCCCCGGACGTCGTGTTCCACCTGGCCGCCCGGGTGGGCGGCATCGGCGCGAACCGCGCCCACCCCGCGACGTTCTTCCGCGACACGCTGGCCATGGGCCTGAACGTGCTCGAGGCGGCCCGCTCCGGCGGGGCGCGCAAGCTCGTGCAGGTCGGCACGGTCTGCAGCTACCCGAAGGTCATCCCGGTCCCGTTCCGCGAGGAGGATCTCTGGAACGGATTCCCGGAGGAGACGAACGCGCCGTACGGCATCGCGAAGAGAGCGCTGATCGCGGGCTCGATGGCCTACGCCGCGGAGTTCGGACTGCAGACGGTGAACGTCCTGCTGCTGAATCTGTACGGCGAGGGCGACAACTTCGATCCGGCATCGTCCCACGTGGTGCCGGCGCTGATCCGCAAGTGCCTCGAGGCGGAGGACGCCGGACGTGACGCCGTGGAGGTGTGGGGAGACGGCACCGCGACGCGCGGCTTCCTCTACGTGCGCGACGCGGTGGAAGGACTGATGCTCGCGGGCGAGCGCGCGGTGGATCCCACCCCGGTGAACCTCGGTGCGCCGGGCGAGATCGCGATCCGGGATCTCGCGCGGCAGATCGGCGAGCTGGCCGGCTTCCGGGGCCGCTTCCTGTTCGACCCGTCGCAGCCGAACGGGCAGCCGCGCCGTTCGCTCGACTGCACGCGGGCGGAACAGCAGTTCTCGTTCACGGCGCGCACGCCGCTGCGCGAGGGGCTGCGTCGGACGATCGAGTGGTACCGCACGGAACGGGAGCGGGAGCGGTTGTTCCCGGCCGGAGCCGACGCCACCGACCGCCCGACGGCGAGCGCTCCTCGATCGTGAACCTCCTCCTGATCAACCAGCATTATCCGCCGGACGCGGGAGCGACCGGCAAGGTGCTCGCCGAACTGCGCGAGGAGCTCGCGCACCGCGGGCACGCGGTCACCGCGCTCACCGGGCGTCCGTCGTATCGCGAGGCGCGTGGCACGGAGGCGCCCGCCCGGGAACGTCGGCACGGGGTCACGGTGGAACGCGTCCGCGTGCTGCCGCGCCGCGACGGAGCGCTCGGGCGGATGGCCCACTATCTGAGCTTCGCCGTGGCCGCCACGTGGCGCGGCCTGCGGCTCGAGCGACCGGACGCGATTCTCGCGTTCTCGTCGACGCCGTTCTTCGGTGGCCTCGCGGTGCGCGTGCTCGCGGCGCTCAAGCGGGTGCCGTACGTGTACGTGGTGCAGGACGCGTGGCCGGAGATCGCGGTCGCGCTCGGCGCCTTGCGGCCGGGGTGGCGGGAACGCGTCGCGCGACTCTTCGAGGGCTGGACCTGGCGCGGGGCCGAGCGCGTGATCGTCATCGGCGAGGAGCTCGCGACGCTCGCGGCCGTGCGTGGCGTGGCGGCGGATCGCGTGTCGGTGATCGAGAACTGGGCGGACGCTTCGCGCATCGTTCCGCAGCACATCAGCCGCTTCCGCCGCGATCTCGGTTTCTCGGACGACGACTTCGTGGTGGAGTACGCCGGCAATCTCGGACACGCCCAGGCCCTCGACACCGTGCTCGAGGCGGCGCGGGTGGTGCGGGAAACGTCGCGGGCGATCCGGTTCCTGTTCGTGGGAGAGGGCGCGCGCGCCGCGACGTTCCGGCGTCGCGCCGAGCTCGTCCCGGGCGTCGTCTGCGCGCCGTTCCAGCCCGAGGATCGACTCTCGGACGTCCTCGCGGCGGCGGATCTCGGCGTGGTGCCGCTGAAGTCCGGACTCGCGAGGTATTGCGTTCCGAGCAAGGTGTACTCCATCCTGGCCAGCGGTCGACCGGTGGCCGCGGCGGTGGACGCCGACAGCGAGGTGGCGCGTCTGATCGATCGCGCGGA
>JAGQIB010000153.1 GCA_020431545.1 Gemmatimonadota bacterium | reverse complement strand
GAGCTCGAGCCGCGCGCGCCGGTCGTCACGATCATGGGTCACGTGGACCACGGCAAGACGAGTCTTCTCGATCACATCCGGAAGACGAACGTGATCGCGGGCGAGGCCGGCGGCATCACGCAGCACATCGGCGCCTACCACGTGAAGCTGCCCAAGGGGTACATCGCGTTCCTCGACACGCCGGGTCACGAGGCGTTCACGGCGATGCGCGCGCGCGGCGCCCAGGTCACGGACATCGTGATCCTCGTGGTCGCGGCCGACGACGCGGTGATGCCGCAGACGATCGAGGCGATCGACCACGCGAAGGCGGCGGGCGTGCCGATCGTGGTGGCGGTGAACAAGATCGACAAGCCGGGTGCGAACCCGGATACGGTGCGCCAGCAGCTCTCCGGCCACGGCGTGATGCCGGAAGAGTGGGGTGGCCAGCACATGTTCGTGGATGTCTCGGCCAAGGTCGGCACGAACGTCGACGCGCTGCTCGAGGCCGTCCTCCTGCAGGCCGAGGTCATGGAGCTGAAGGCGGCGCCGGGCCGGCCCGCGAAGGGCGCCGTGGTCGAGGCACGCAAGGAGAAGGGCCGCGGTACCGTCGTCACCGTGCTGGTCCAGGACGGTACGCTCCGCGTCGGCGACGCGATCGTGGCGGGCACCCAGGCGGGGCGTGTCCGAGCGCTGACGGACGAGCGCGGCGGACGTCTCAAGGAGGTCGGACCCTCCACTCCGTGCGGCGTGCTCGGCTTCTCCGACGTTCCCCGCGCGGGCGACACGTTCGCGGTCGTGCCCACCGAGCGCGAGGCCCGCGAGATCGCGTCGAAGCGGGCGCAGCTCGTGCGCGAGCAGGAGCATCGCTACCACCGTCACACGACCCTGGAGAACCTGTTCCAGCAGATCCAGGAGGGTGAGACCCAGGAACTCCGCGTGGTCATCAAGGCCGACGTGGAGGGCTCGCTGGAGGCGGTCGCGGACTCGCTCGAGAAGATCGGCACCAGCGAGGTCAAGATCCGGATCATGCACCGTGGCGTGGGCTCGGTGAACGAGTCGGACATCCTCCTCGCCGCCGCGTCCGACGCGATCGTGCTGTGCTTCAACGCCGACGTGGACCCGAAGGCGCGCGACCTGCGCAAGCGGGAGGGCGTGGACCTGCGCTCCTACGACATCATCTACGAGATGGTGGCGGACGTGCGGGCGGCCATGGAAGGACTGCTGAAGCCGGACATCGAGCGCCGCACGATCGGACAGGCGGAGGTCCGCGCGACGTTCCGCGTACCGAAGCTCGGCACGATCGCGGGCACGATGGTGACCGAGGGCACGGTGAAGCGGAACGCCGGCGTGGTCGTGCTGCGGGAAGGCCGACCCGTCCACGAGAACAAGGTCGTGTCGCTCAAGCGGTTCAAGGACGACGTCTCCGAGGTCAAGGCCGGCTACGAGTGCGGCATCGGCGTCGGCGATTTCGATACCTACCGCGAGGGCGACATCCTGCAGATCTTCGAGGAAATCGAGGTCGCGCGGCGGCTCTAGCCGGACCGGTGGACGAAGGTGGGAATGCGCGTCGCCACGCTCGAGGTCGACTTCCGGATTCCGGGATCGGACTCGCTGAAGGCGAAACGGAAGATCGTCAAGAGCCTGAAAGAGCGGATCCGGCACCGGTTCCCGGTGGCGATCGCGGAGACGGGGAGCCAGGACCTGCACGCGCGAGCCGAGCTCGGCATCGCCGCGGTGGCGGGGAACGGCGCCCTCGTGGAACGGATCCTGGACGAGATCGAGCGGTACCTCGAGTCGGATCCCCGGATCCTGATCGTGGAAGCCGTGCGCGATCGCTGGTGAGGTGGACATGCGTTCGAACCGCATGAAGAGAATCGACGACGTCGTTCGTCGCGTGATCGGCGAGGCGCTGCTCGACAAGGTGGCGGATCCGAGGATCGGACTCGTGTCCGTGACCCGGGTCGAGGTCTCGCCGGAGTTCGACACGGCCCGCGTGTGGGTGACCGTCCTCGGCGACAGCGTCGTGCGCGAACGCTCGCTCGCCGGCCTGCGGAGCGCGGCCCCCTTCCTGCAATCGGAGATCGCGAAGGCGGTGCGCATGCGTCGGGTTCCGCGGCTGCGCTTCCTCTACGACGACGCGGTCGATCGCGGTTTCCGGGTGGACGAAGCGCTGCGCGGCCTCGGTCCCGAGACGGAGTCCGGCGAGACCGGGGACGGAGACGGAGGGCGCTCGGATGCGTGAGATCGCGGCCTTCCTCCGGGCGCACCGGAGCTTCGTGATTCTCGGCCACGTCGACCCGGACGGGGACGCGATCGGCTCGGCGCTCGGCCTTGCGGGGATGCTCCGGGCGGAGGGGCGGGTCGCGCGGGTCGCGCTGCCGGGCGGGGTTCCCGACACGTACCGCTTCCTGCCGCGCACGGACGAGGTGGG
>JAGQIB010000152.1 GCA_020431545.1 Gemmatimonadota bacterium | reverse complement strand
CCCCCACCGCGATCAAGGAGATCCCCCGAGGGATGGCGTCGATTTCGGGGGTCGCGTGGGAAGGCCCCGGGCGGCGAAACCGGGAGCAGGAACATGAGGAACTCTGCGCACCGTCCGGTCTCCCAGACCGGGATCTGGATCGATCATTCGAGGGCGATCGTGGTGGAGATCGCGGCGGACGACACCGTGCACACCCGGACGCTGAAGT
Organism: Gemmatimonadota bacterium; assembly: GCA_020431545.1. Taxonomy (GTDB): domain Bacteria; phylum ARS69; class ARS69; order ARS69; family ARS69; genus JAGQIB01. The sequence continues at coordinate 6,492 of JAGQIB010000152.1, read as the reverse complement.
CGGATCTCGAACGCACCACGAAACCGCAGGGAGGAGCACACGGCGGAATCGGCGAGCACGTGGTGACGGGAGCGAATCTCCGTCGGCTTGCCGAGAGGAGGCGGAACGCGCTGCGGACCTTCTACCGGAGCGTGTGGGGCGCCCTTCCGAGCGAAGGGGACCTCGTGGTGCTCGGTCCGTCGCTCGCGCCGAAGGAGCTGATCCGGAACGCACCGCGGCACGGGAACACCGCGGCTCGACTCCGCGCGATCCTGCGCTTGGGCACCGTCACCGACGGGGAGCTGCTCGCACGCGTTCGGGAGTTCTTCGGGCGCGACGCCCCGCGACGTCAGGCGATGGCACACTAGCGTTCGACCGGGGCGGGCGGACTACTTCCTGCGCGAAGGCTTCCGCCCGCTGCCGGATCCGGTTCGGCCGGATCCGGTTCGGGACGGCGCCTTCTTGCCCGCCGCCTTCTTGCCCGCCGGATGCTTGCCCGCCGCCCTGCCGGCGCTCGGCTTCTTGCCGCTCGCCTTCTTCGCACCCGTCTTCGTCGCGCTCGACTTCTTCGCGCTCGACTGCGCACCGGAACGTCCCGGCGACGCCCGGCCGACGTTTCGCTCCCGCTGCGCGCGGTACGACTTCATCTTCTCGATGTACTCGAGCGCGTCCGGAGTCTTGCACCCCGTCTCGCCGTGATCGACCTCGACCTTCCCGATCCGGCGCGCCGCCGCGATCGCCTTCTCCTCGATCGCGCCGCCGCGCTGCGCGGTGGCGATCAGCGCCATGTTCATCGCATCCCGCACGCGGTTCGGAGCCGCATGGATGTCGGTCTCGATCGTCGCGATCTTCTCGAGCAGCGCCTTCGCCGGCATCGCCTCCTCGTCCTCCACGATGCGAGCGAGCACGCCCCAGCCGGCGCGGGCCACCCACTCGCCCTTCGCCTTCGTCCACTTGTCCACCCGACTCGCCGCATGTGGCGTACGCGACGCGAACGTCGCCAGCGCGTCGGCGATGACGTAGCTGTCGAGGTCGCGCGCCCAGGAGTCCAGTTCCGCGACCGTCACCGTGTCTCCATCCGCGATCATCGCCGCGAGCACGGCCGCGTCGTGATTGCCGCTCGCCCACAGCGCCCGCGCGAGCTCGTGATCGGTGCGGATCTTCTTCGCGAGGCGATGCAGCTCCTTGAAGCTCACGCCGAACATGTTCTCGCGCACTCCGTGCCGCGCGTAGACCTTGCGGTTCTGCGGCGTCCCCGCCTCCTCGAGTGCCTTCAGCGTCTCTTCCGGCGTCATGGGTTCCCTTCTCCCGCGATTCTCGCTTCGAGTTGTCGCCAACCGAGCCCGGCCACCACGAATCCCAGCGCCGTCCCCGCGAACCCGGGCAGATTCGCAAAGGCGAAAGCCGTGACGGGGCTCCCCCGCCAGCCCGCCACGTAGGGCGTGAGGGTCAGCACGAGCGGCACCACCACCCAGAACAGGATCAGCACCCAGCCGAGGTCTCGATACCCGGGATCCTCCCGGAAGGCGGGATCGATCCGCCGCGCGATCCGGAGCGTGGCCCAGAGCGTGGGGCCGCCGAGCCAGACAAAGACGCCGCTGCCGTTCGGGAAGTCCGCGAACCTCACCAGGACGGCGTTGGCCAGCAGGCCGAGCGCGAGCGCGCCGGCGAACGCGCGGCTCCCGAGCAGTCGCTCGGCGTACGAGGCGATCCGATCGAACAGGAACAGGTACACCAGCAGATGCAGCCAGGCCGGCAGGCTCCCCGTTCCGTGCACGAACGCGGCCGTCAGCGAGTGCCACGGCTGCTCGCGCGGCGGGACCCCACCGAGCCAGGTCCGCGCCCCCGGCGCGAACAACGCCGCCCCGGTGGCCGCCACGCACAGCAGCTCGAACGTCCGCGTCACCGGCACGCCCGGCTCGGAGAGGCGGTCCAGGAAACGGGACTTCTCCGCCATGAATGGCTCCTTCCGTGGTCGGGACGCGACCGGCGCCGCCGTGATAGAATCATTCGCCGATCGCCCGCTGAAAGGAGAATCTCGTGTTCGCGCCCCGATTCGTCTCGGTTGCCGCCGTGGTTACGCTCGCTCTCGCCGCACACGCGCTCGGTGGCTGCCAGCCGTCGGGTCGCGAGGAAGCGGCGGCCCCCTCGAACACCAAGTCCGCCACCGCGACCTCGGCTGCCGGCACGGTCCGTCCGGGCGAGGGCGGCGCGCCGGAGTTCTCGGACGTCGCGAGCGAGGTCGGGATCGACTTCGTGCACAACACGGGCGCGTTCGGCCAGAAGTGGCTCCCGGAGACGATGGGTTCCGGCTGCGCCTGGCTCGACTACGACGGCGACGGCGATCAGGACGCCCTGCTGCTCTCCGGCCGGGACTTCGCCGGGCACGCCACGGGCGGACGACAGACCCCCGCGCTCTACCGGAACGACGACGGACGCTTCACGGACGTGTCGGCCGCGGCCGGCGTCAACGTGTCGCTGTACGCCATGGGCGCCACGGTCGGCGACTTCGACGAGGACGGCGACCCGGACGTCTACGTCACCGCGCTCGGACCGAATCATCTGTGGCGCAACGACGGCGGCAAGTTCGTGAACGTCGCGAAGCAGCTCGGCGTGGACGATCCGGGCTTCGGCTCCTCGGCCACCTGGGTCGACTACGACGGCGACGCCGACCTCGACCTCGTGGTCCTGAACTACGTGAAGTGGTCGCCGGAGACCGACATCTTCTGCACGCTCGACGGAACGAACAAGGCGTACTGCACGCCCGAAGCGTACAACGGCGACACGCCGCACCTGTTCCGCAACGACGGCGGACGTTTCACCGACGTCACCGAGGCGGCGGGGCTGTACGACCCGAGCGGCAAGGGCCTCGGCGTCATCGCGTTCGACTACGATGGCGACCACCGGCCGGACATCTTCGTGGCGAACGACACGCAGCCGAACGCGCTGTACCACAACGAGGGCGACGGGACGTTCTCCGAGCAGGCGGTGCTCGCGGGAGTCGCGTTCGACGAGGCGGGCCGCGCGCGCGGCGCGATGGGCGTGGACGTGGCCGACTACGACGGCACGGGGCTGCCGAGCCTCGCGATCGGCAACTTCTCGAACGAGATGATCGCGCTGTACCACAACGAGGGCGCCGGCTTCTTCATCGACTCCGCACCGACGTCGGCGCTCGGACGGCAGTCGCTGCTGACGCTCGCTTTCGGCACGATCTTCCTGGACTACGATCTGGACGGCCTGATCGACCTGTTCGTGACGAACGGACACGTGGAGAGCGAGATCGCGCAGGTGCAGAGCCAGGTGAGCTACGCGCAGCCGATGCACCTGTTCCGCAACGTCGGCGGCGGGCGCTTCGAGGACGTGGCGCCGAAGAGTGAGACCCTCTCGCAGCCGATCGTGGGCCGCGGCTGCGCGGCCGCCGACTACGACGGGGACGGCGATCTGGATCTGCTCGTGGTGACGTCGGGCGGGCGGGCGAAGCTCCTCCGCAACGACGGCGCCGACGGGGCGCGCGGACTGCGCGTGCACGTCGTGGGCGGCGACGGCTCCTGCCGCGACGCGTACGGCGCGGAGGTCGCGGTCACCGTGAACGGCACCACGCGACGCGGCTGGGTGCGGGCCGCCCAGTCCTACGCGTCCCAGAGCGAGCCGACGCTCACGTTCGGGCTCGGCGACGCGACGCAGGTCGAGGCCGTGGAGGTCCGCTGGCCGTCCGGGCGTGTCGCCCGGAAGACGGGCGTCTCGGCGGGCCAGATGCTGACGTTCCGCGAGTCCGAGGCGGCGGCGCTCTAGACGTCGCCGCCCGTCCGTCCGACCGACCGCGCCTTCCCGGGCCCGGTCCGGACCGCCCCCGCCGGCGGTCCGGACCGCCCGTCGCCCGGACTCCTGCCCGGCGCGAGCCGTCTCTCCGGTCCGTTCGCCCGATGATCCGTGGGATCCCCTATGGACTCCCCCCGGCCCCGGGGCTACCCTGCGCCGTACGTTGAAGAACCACGCTCGCGCTTCAGGTCCTGGAGACGGCGCCGGGTTTCTCCTTGTCGGCGCGCCCCCGGGACCTTCCCTCAAGCCCGAGGAGCCGGATCGCCCATGATCATCGGTGTGCCTCGCGAGACGTACCCCGGCGAGAATCGAGTCGCGCTCATCCCGGCCACGCTTCCGGCCCTCAAGAAGCTCGGTCTGGATGCGATCGTCGAGGCCGGAGCCGGCACCCCCGCCGGACACGTCGACGCGGAATACGAGGCCCAGGGGGCGCAGATCGTCTCCCGCAAGGACGTCTTCGCCCGGGCCGACATCGTCGCTCAGGTCCGCACGCTGGGTGCGAACCAAACGGAAGGACGCGCCGACCTTTCCGAGATGCGGAAGGGCCAGTACGTCCTGGGTCACGCCGATCCGCTCGGCGCGCCCGAGGCCGCGGCGGACATCGCCGCCACCGGCGCCTCCCTGTTCGCGCTCGAGTTGATCCCCCGCATCACGCGCGCCCAGAGCATGGACGTGCTGTCTTCCATGGCCACGATCGCGGGCTACAAGGCCGTGCTGCTCGCCGCCACGCATCTGCCGCGGATGTTCCCGCTGCTGATGACGGCGGCCGGCACGCTGCAGGCGGCCCGCGTGTTCGTGATCGGCGCCGGCGTCGCCGGGCTGCAGGCCATCGGCGTGGCGCGCAAGCTCGGCGCCGTGGTCGAGGCCTACGACGTGCGATCCGCGGTGAAGGAGCAGATCCAGAGTCTCGGCGCGAAGTTCGTGGAGATGGAGATCGAAGCGGGCGCGGCCGAGGACAAGGGCGGCTACGCGAAGGAACTCGGTGAGGACTTCTACCGGAAGCAGCGCGAGCTGATGATGAAGGTCGTGTCGCACAGCGACGTCGTGGTCACCACGGCCGCGATCCCGGGCAAGAAGTCGCCGGTGCTGGTGACGGCCGAGATGGTCCGCGCGATGCACCCGGGCTCCGTGATCGTGGATCTCGCGGCGGAACGCGGCGGCAACTGCGAGCTCACGAAGGCCGACGAGACGGTCGTGGAGAACGGCGTCACGATTCTCGGCCCCACGAACCTGCCGGCCACCGTGCCCGTCCACGCGAGCCAGATGTACTCGAACAACGTGCTGAAGTTCCTCCAGGGCATGGTCAAGGAGGGACAGCTCAACCTGAACCTGGAAGACGAAGTCGTGCGCGAGACGCTCGTGACGCGCGACGGCGAGGTCGTCCACGAGAGGATTCGCGGCCTGCTCGGCGTACCCGCCGGCCGCGGGGAGGGAGGTGCCTGATGGAAGGCCTGATCCTGCTGCTCACGATCTTCGCCCTCGCGGTGTTCGTGGGCTTCGAGATCATCACGAAGGTGCCGCCCACCCTGCACACACCGCTGATGTCCGGCTCGAACGCGATCTCCGGCATCACGATCACGGGCGCGATCCTCGCCGTCCACGTCTCCAGCTCTCCCGCGGTGCTGTGGATCGGATGCGGTGCGATCGTGCTCGCCACCATCAACGTCGTCGGCGGCTTCCTGGTCACGAACCGGATGCTGTCGATGTTCAAGCGGAAGGACTAGGCCATGGAAACCCATTCCGTGCTGCCGGAGTTCTTCCTCGAGCTCGGCTGGATCAACCTCGCGTACCTCGTCGCCTCGATCCTCTTCATCATGGGGATCAAGGGCCTCACGCACCCGCGCACCGCCGTCCGCGGCAACGCGCTCGGCGCGCTCGGCATGCTCGTCGCCGTGGTGGCGACGTTCCTCGCCAAGGGGCTCGCGTTCCCGTACATCCTGGCCGCGATCGCGGTCGGCAGCCTGATCGGCGCCGTCGCCGCGGCGCGTGTTCCCATGACCGCGATGCCGGAGATGGTCGCGCTGTTCAACGGCTTCGGCGGCGCCGCGTCCACGCTGGTCGCGGCCTCCGTGATCCTGGAGAACGGCAGTCATCTGACCATGCAGCCGCTCGTGGCCACCGGCGCCTCGGGACTGATCGGCACCGTGACCCTCACGGGCAGCGTGATCGCGTATCTGAAGCTCGCCGAGAAGATGAAGAGCGGCGCGATCCACTTCCCGGCGCAGCAGGCGTTCAACGCGCTGATCGCGCTCGTCGCGGTGGCGTGCGGCGTGTGGGTCGTGATGCAGCCGGACAACGCGACCGCCTACTGGGCGCTCTGCGTGGTCTCGGGTCTGCTCGGCGTTCTGCTCACGATCCCGATCGGCGGCGCGGACATGCCGGTGGTGATCGCGCTCCTGAACTCGTACTCGGGCCTCGCGGCCGCCGCGACCGGGTTCGTGCTCGACAACAACGTGCTCATCATCTCCGGTTCGCTCGTGGGCGCCTCCGGCATCATCCTCACCAGCATCATGTGCAAGGCGATGAACCGCTCGCTCACGAACGTGCTCTTCGGGACGCTCGGGCCGTCCGCCGGTTCGGCCACCGCCGACGAGGTGTACGGCGGCAAGGTCAAGGCGACGTCGCCGGACGAGGTCGCTATGCTCATGGACGGTGCGCAGCGCGTGGTGGTCGTGCCCGGCTACGGCATGGCGG
>JAGQIB010000151.1 GCA_020431545.1 Gemmatimonadota bacterium | reverse complement strand
GGGTACCTGGTCAGCAGGTCGTCCAGCCCGAGGTTGATGAGCGCCGCGAGGTGCTTGGGCGATTGGTTCTCGGGGAACGCGCTCTCGTCGCCGAACCGTTCGAGTCGACGCTCGTGGTAGTCGTCGCGGAGCGCCTCCGTTCGAACGGCGCCCGGCGTGTACGGCGCGAGCGGCGCCATCACCTGATCGGGTCGCTCGAGCCGCTCGACGTCGGAGAGCACTTGCTCGGCCACCGCGGCGACGTGGTTGCGGGTGGCCTCGTAGCGATCGAGGATCTCCGGCGCGGTGAGCAAGCCGGACTCCAGCACGATCCGCGCCGTCCGCAGCAGCGGATCCCGCGACTCGGCCTCGGCGACTTCGGCGACCGAGCGGTACTCCAGCTCCACGTCCGTCCCGGCGTGGCCGAGCATGCGGACGACCTTGAGGTGGAGGAACACCGGCACGCGACGTTCCCGGCAGTACCGAACGGCGGCCGCGGTCGCACCGTAGGCGTCCAGGAGATCCGTGCCGTCGGCGCGGAAGTACTTCAGGGCCGGCCGCCCCTGGAACTCACGCTCGAGGTAGCCGGGCGGGGTCTTCACCGAGATCCCGAGGCCGTTGTCCTCGCACACGAAGAGGATCGGGACCGGTACGTGCTGGTAGGCGGTCCAGCTCGCCGTGTTGAACGCGCCCAGCGCACTCTTGTGGTTCGTGCTCGCATCTCCGAAGGAGCAAAGGATGATGCTGTCCCGCGGCACGGGTGGTTCCAGTCCGATCTTCTTGGCGCGGGAGAGCGCCATCGCGGCGCCGACCGCCTTCGGGAGGTGGCTCGCGATCGTGCTCGTCTGCGGCAGGACCCAGAGCGGCCCGCTGCCCCACACCTTGTGCCGGCCGCCCATCGGGTCGTCGACGCTCGCGGTCTGGGAGAGGATCGCGTCGCGGACGGGATCGATCCCCGGCAGTTGCCGGGAACGCTCCACCATCAAGGCGCCGCTGCGGTAATGCAGAAAGGCCGGATCCGTGGGGCGGAGGAGCCGGCCGAGCACGACGTTTCCCTCGTGTCCGGCGCTGCCGATCGTGTAGTAGGCCTCGTCGCGGGCCCGGAGGGTCCGGGCGATGAGGTCGAGATGCCGGGCGGTGATCTGCGATTCGAACAGCTCCAGCAGTTCGGTTCCGCGCAGTCCGACTCCGGCGTGGACCGGCTCGTCCGGGTGGGCGCGCCACGACGGAGCGGCGGTCCATCCGCGCAGGAAGTCCTGGAAATTGCGATCGACGATCTCGGCCCGGTTGAACATTCGATGCGCCTGGAGTCTCAGTGGGCCCGCGGGCCGGGGAGTTCGGGGGACAGGTGCCAGACAGCGGCCGGCCGCCGCGCGCCTCCGCGGCCGCCGCGCCGTACGGCAAGATTCCGATTCCCGCGCGATACCCGGGGTGCCATGCGCCGCCCTCCTGGATGGGCCCGAACGTGAACTCTAGCCCGAACCGCGCCCATCGTGCCACCCGGGAGAAGGGCCGGCCTCAGTCCGGCATCGTCCGGACCAGCTGGTCGACCAGTTCCAGCAGTCGCTCGGTTCCCATCATCGCCACCTCGTCGGGGTCTTCCACGAACGTGATCACGTCGTCGGAGAAGCGCGGTCCGAGCACGCCCTGGTCCAGGTGGAGCATCCGGATCTCCCCGAGGACGCGCCGGTTCTCCACGCCGTCGTGGAAGGCGCAGCGGACCGTGTCCACGTGGGCCAGCGCTTGGCGCAGCCAGGGGACGAACGGGGATTGCTCTCCGCAGTGAACGCCCTCGTAGTCCTCGGACAGGTTCCGCCCCTGGCGGACGAGCGGGGAGAAGTCGTTCTGGACCTTGTGGATGCACTCTAGCATGTGCTGGTGCAGGGTGAGCCACTCGCGGATCGTGCTGCACGACGCGCCGACCTCGCGCAGGCACTTCATGATGTCCTGCGTGGAGCTCGGTTCCAGATTCGCGAAGAGCCGCGTGATGAAACAGTTGGACTCCTGGAGATCGGCGTCGATCGTGAGCACGCCGTCGAAGAGGTCCTCGGATCCCGAGCCGGCGGCGCAGCGGAGCGCCATGATGCTCCCGCACGAATAGCCCGAGATGATCGTCCGCTTCGGATGCAACGTGTCACGCAGGTGGCGGACGAGCGCGCGGATCAGTACGAGCTGATTGTCCAGCGACACGACGGGCCTCGTCTCGACGCCGGGCTCGATGCCGACGGGGGTCACCGTCACCATCCGGTACGGGGACGCCGCGATGAGCTCGCGCCACTGAGTCGTCGTGTGGTCGCCTCCGATGGAGGGCACCCAAACGACGAGCGTGTCGGAGTCGCGCAGGTTGTCCGCATACTGCAGATGCCAGCCCGGCAGCAGTCCGTCGAAGCCCTGGCGGTCGAGGGTCCGACAGATCGCGTCGTCGACCCGCAGCGTGCGGTTCTCGATGGTCGGACGTGGCGCTCCGTTCGAAGCCGGGTCGATCTCCGTTTCGGGTGAGACGAGCGCGTCGTCCAGCTCGAGTCGAACGTCCGCCACATGATGGATCCGGCGGCTCGGGTCCTTGGCCAGGCATCGACGCAGGAGTGTCCGAACGCGAGAGGGAGTCGCCGCGGGAAGTCGGGTCCAGTCCGGTTCCCGCGTGAGGACCGCCGCGAGCGTGTCGGAGACCGTTCCGCGGGAGAACGGCGCCTCTCCGGCCAGCATCTCGTGCAGAACGCAGCCGAAGGACCAGACGTCGGTGCGGCGATCGACGGGAAGACCACGGGCTTGTTCCGGGCTCATGTAGCCGGGCGTCCCGAGGACTAGTCCCGCGCGGGTCATTCCCTGCTCAACGGTCGGACTCGTCGTGTCCGGTGGAGAGGCAGCTCGCTCCTCGCATTCGGTCTTCGCAAGTCCGAAGTCGAGCAGCTTCGCTTGACCGTCTTCCGCGATCCGGATGTTCGCGGGCTTCAGATCGCG
>JAGQIB010000009.1:583-3771 GCA_020431545.1 Gemmatimonadota bacterium | reverse complement strand
TCGAGATAGGAGACATAGCTGCCCTCGTCGGCGATGATCAGCGTGCGTTCGAACTGGCCCGTGCCTTCCGCATTCATGCGGAAATAGGTCGAGAGCTCCATCGGGCAGCGCACGCCCTCGGGCACGTACACGAACGATCCGTCCGTGAACACCGCGGAGTTGAGCGTGGCGAAGTAGTTGTCCGAGTAGGGGACCACCGAACCCATGTACTTCTTGATCAGCTCCGGATGCTCGCGTACCGCTTCCGAAAACGAACAGAAGATGATGCCGAGCTCGTTCAGCTTGTCCTTGAACGTCGTGGCCACGGACACGCTGTCGAACACCGCGTCCACCGCCACTCCGGCCAGGAGCTTCTGCTCGTTCAGCGGGATGCCGAGCTTCTCGTAGGTCTCGAGCAGCTTGGGATCCACTTCGTCCAGGCTCTTCGGTGCGTCGGCCTTGGACTTCGGCGCCGAGTAGTAGCGGATGGCCTGGTAGTCGATCGGCGGATAGTGGACGTTCTGCCACGCCGGCTCCTCGCTCGCCTGCCACTGGCGGAACGCCTTCAGCCGCCACTCCGTCATCCAGTCGGGCTCGCCCTTGCGCGCCGAGATGGCGCGGACGACGTCCTCGTCCAGGCCCGGCGGCAGCGAATCCGCTTCGATGTCCGTGACGAATCCCCACTTGTATTCGCGGTTCGCGAACTCGTGCAGGGTCTGAGTGTCGTTCGAGCTGCTCATGAGTCTCCCTTTCCTCCCGGTACTCGGGCCGGAATTCTCGCGCGCAGCGACGTGACCGGCACCAGCCGCGAGGTCGGCGCGAACACGTCGCTCTTGTCGTTCATCAGATGCTCCAGCGTCACTTCGCGGAGATAGTCCTGGATCCGTTCGTTCATCCGCCGGACGGAATGCGTGATCGGACAGTGGATCTCCACCGAGCACTCCTGGCACGGCTCGGCCTCGGCGGGGTCGCAGCACAGCGTGACGCTGACCGGTCCCTCGATCGCCGACACGACGTCGTGCACCGAGATGCCGCGGGGAGCGCGCGCGAGCGAGTACCCGCCCTTCGCGCCGCGCGTGGAGGACACGATTCCGCCGTTCACGAGGTCCTTGAGGACGTTCATGAGCAGCGGAAGCGGAACCCCGTAGCGCTCCGAGATCGATCGGGCGCTCTTCGGATCCGGCGAGGGCTCGTCGGCGAGGCCGGCGAGCGCGACCAGCGCGTAGTCCGTTCTGCGGGTGAAACCGAACACTCGGGTCTCCTCGGATCTCGGGGCCCTGGAATTAGTACCAATAATGTACGATTTCCCCGGCGCTTGGCCAGTCCCGGAGTGGGAGTCGCGGGGCTTTCCCGGGCGCTAGCCGGATCGCCGCCGGAGGAGCTCCTCGGCGGCCTCCTCCGGGGACTTCTCGCCGCGGGAGACGGCGTCCTGGAGGGCCGGCAGCGCCTCCCGGACCCGGGCGTCGGCCCGGAAGTCCTCACGGAGCCGCTCGTCGATGCGGGTCCACATCCAGGCGAGGCGCTGGGCCGTCCGGCGGCGGATCCGCTCGCCGGACTCCGTGGTGTGATCGCGGTGCCGGATCACCCGGTTCCAGAGATCGTCCAGGCCCTCTCCCGTGAGGGCGCTCACGCGGATGGCCTCCGGACGCCAGCCGGGGGTCCGGGGGGCCAGGTAGCGGAGGGCGGCGGAGTAGTCGGCCTGCGCTTCCCGGGCCTTCGGGAGCAGATCGCCGTCGGCCTTGTTCACGGCCACGAGATCCGCGAGCTCGAGCACGCCCTTCTTGATGCCCTGCAGCTCGTCGCCCGCGCCCGGCATCGCGAGCACGAGAAAGAAGTCGACCATGTCGGACACGACGGTCTCGGACTGGCCCACGCCCACCGTCTCCACGAGCACGACGTCGTAGCCGGCGGCCTCCACCACGGTCATCGTCTCGCGCGTTCGCCGCGCCACTCCGCCGAGCGTGGCGCCGGAGGGGGACGGGCGGATGAACGCCTCGTCGCGCGCGGCGAGGTTCGGCATGCGACTCTTGTCGCCGAGGATCGAGCCGCCGGTCACGGAGCTCGACGGATCCACCGCGAGCACCGCCACCCGGTGGCCGGATTCCACGAGGCGCACGCCGAGCGCGTCGACGAACGTGCTCTTGCCCACGCCGGGGACACCGGTGATGCCCACGCGCTCCGCGTCGGGCGCGACCGGGCGCAGCCGCGCGAGCAGCTCGCGGGCGGCGGCTTCGTCTTCGGGCCGGCGGCTCTCCACCAGGGTGATGGCGCGACCGAGGAGGGTCCGGTGGCCGGCGCGGAGCCCGTCGACGAGCTCGTCCAGCGGCGGCAGCGTCACGCGCGTCCGTTCCCGTGCAGCAGTCCCAGGAGCCGGCGCGCCGCCTCCGCGATCACGGTGCCCGGCCCGAACACGGCCACGGCGCCGGCCGCGTGCAGGGCATCGTGGTCCTGCGGCGGAACGACGCCGCCCACGACCACCAGGATGTCGCCGCGACCCGCCTTCTCGAGCTCCTGCCGCAGCGCCGGCACGAGCGTCAGGTGCCCGGCCGCGAGCGAGCTGACCCCCACGACGTGGACGTCGTTCTCCACCGCCTGGCGCGCGACCTCCTCCGGGGTGAGGAAGAGCGGGCCGATGTCGACGTCCCAGCCGAGATCCGCGAACGCGGTCGCGATGACCTTCTGGCCGCGGTCGTGGCCGTCCTGGCCGATCTTGGCCACGAGCAGACGCGGTCGCCGCCCCTCGCGCGCGAGGAAGTCCTCGGCCTCGCGGCGGGCTGCCGCCGTGTCCTCGTTCGACTCGCCCATCTCTCCTCCGTACACGCCCGCGATCGTGCGGATCGGGGCGGAGTGTCGGCCGAACGCCTTCTCGAGCGCGAGCGAGATCTCGCCGACGGTCGCGCCGGCCCGCGCCGCGTCCACCGAGGCGGCGAGCAGGTTCGAGTCGTTCCCGCCGTTGCCGGCCGCGCAGCGCTCCAGCGCACCGAGCGCGGATCGCACGGCTGCATCGTCGCGCGACGCGCGCAGCTCGGCAAGCCGTTCGATCTGCACCCGACGGACGCGCGCGTTGTCGACCTTGAGGACCTCGACCTCTTCCGGCCGTTCCGGACGATGCCGGTTCACCCCGAGGATCGTCTGGTGGCCCGAGTCGATGCGCGCCTGGGTACGAGCGGCCGCCTCCTCGATCCGCATCTTGGGGATGCCGGCCTCGA
>JAGQIB010000009.1:0-499 GCA_020431545.1 Gemmatimonadota bacterium | reverse complement strand
TCCACGTAGTAGCTGCCGCCCCAGGGATCGATCACCCGGCAGGCGCCGCCTTCCTTCTGGAGCAGGAGCTGCGTGTTGCGGGCGACCTTCGCGGAGAAGTCGGTGGGGAGGGCGAGCGCCTCGTCGAACGAGTTCGTGTGCAGCGACTGCGTGCCGCCGTGCACCGCCGCCATCGCTTCCACGCACGTCCGCACGACGTTGTTCCTCACGTCCTGCGCGGTCAGCGACCAGCCCGACGTCTGGCAGTGCGTGCGCAGCATCAGCGACTTGTCCGACTCGGGCCGGAACTTCTCGCGCACCAGCTCGGCCCACAGGCGCCGCGCGGCGCGCAGCTTGGCCACCTCCATGTAGAAGTTCATCGACACGCCGAAGAAGAACGAGAAGCGCGGCGCCAGCGCGTCGACGGGCCGCCCCGCGGCGATGCCCGTGCGCACGTACTCCAGGCCGTCGGCCAGGGTGTAGCCCAGCTCCAGGTCGGCCGTGGCCCCGGCCTCTTGCA
>JAGQIB010000150.1 GCA_020431545.1 Gemmatimonadota bacterium | reverse complement strand
TTGCACGCGACCACCCTCCGGCGAAACCCGGGGAGGGACACGTGGGCAAGGAAGCCCGCGGGTAGTTCGGATCAAGGAGGAATCCAGTGAGTCTCCGCATCAATCACAACACGGGCGCTCTCAACGCCTGGCGGCACCTTTCCAGCAACGACTTCATGATGAACAAGTCCCTGGAGAAGCTCTCCTCGGGCCTGCGCATCAACTCCGCCGCGGACGATCCGGCCGGTCTCTCGATCTCCGAGAAGCTCCGTGCCCAGGTCGCGTCGCTGAACCAGGCGGTCGAGAACTCCGAGCAGGCGTCCGCGATGATCAACACCGCGGAAGCCGCCATGAACGAGATCCACAACCTGCTCACGACGATGCGCGAGCTCGCGATTCACGCCGCGAACGAAGGCGTGAACGACGACACCGCTCTCGCCGCCGATCAGGCGCAGATCCGTTCGTCGCTCGACACGATCAGCCGCATCGCCGAGACGACCCAGTTCGGTACGAAGAACCTGCTGGACGGCTCGACGAACAACAAGGCGTACATCGAAGGCGCGTCGGGCGTCGGCCTCTCCACGGCCAAGAACTCGACTCTCGCCTCCGGCACGCACACGCTGACCGTGTCCAACGTGACGGCGTCGGCGGGTCTGTACGCGGACGAGACGTCGGCCTCGAACGCCGGTCTGGACAACACGGTCGATCCGACTCCGTCCAGCCTGACCGCGGGAACGCACACCGTGACCGTGAAGGCGGCCACGTCGGCGTTCATCCAGAGCGACCTGACGCTCGGTGAGTCCGTGATCGACGCGGGCGGCACCATGACGATCAGCAACGGTGCCACCACGGCGGTCGTGTCCTTCGCGTCCGACACCGTGAACACCGCGCAGAACATCGCCGACGCGATCAACTCCGCCACCACCTCGTTCACGGCCTCCGTCGCCCTCGACGGTTCGCTGCGCATCGAGACGGCGGACGTGGGTGGCACCCAGGCCATCTCGGTCGCGGTCGACGGTTCGAACCTGACCCAGGCCGACCTCGGTCTGAGCACGCTGACCGGTTCGTCCGGCACCACGGCGACGATCCAGCTCGATCAGGGTCCGACCCAGGAGCTCTCGAACACGGCCGGCTCCGTCACCCTGACCGACAGTCGCGGCGGTTCGCTCGTCCTCGACACGGCCGGTACGAGCCAGGCGGCGTTCAAGAACGCCACCCTCGAGCTCACGATCACGGCCGCGACGTTCGACGTGAACCTGGACAACGGCGACACCGTGACGATGACCGCCGGCAAGGAGAGCTCCGTGAAGTCGGGTCTCCAGTCCGGTGGCGCGCTCAACCTCGTGTTCGGCCAGAGCGTCACGGCGGGTTCCGGCACCATCTCGGTGCTCGACAACTCGCTCGTGTTCCAGGTCGGCGCGAATTACGGCCAGCAGGTGAAGATCGGTGTCCAGAACATGGCCGCCGACCAGCTGGCCCAGGGCGTGAGCAACAACTCGAACTTCGACAGCCTGAACGAGATCGACGTCACCACGGCGGAAGGCGCGGCGGATGCGCTGCTCCTGATCGACGCGGCGATCGACTCGGTCTCGACGCAGCGGTCGGAGCTCGGTGCGTTCCAGCGCAACACGCTGGAGTCGAACCTGAACAACCTGCGGGTCGCGGCGGAGAACCTCGGCGCTGCCGAGTCGACCTTCCGCGATGCGGACCTGGCGCTCGAGATGGCCGAGTTCACGAAGCGGCAGATTCTCGCGCAGACCAGCACCGCGATGATGGCGCAGGCGAACGCGATCCCTCAGACGGTTCTCCGGCTGATCGGGTAGTGAAGGTGGGCGGCCGGGGAGGGCTCGAAGTCCTCCCCGCCGCAACCTGACAAACGGAGGACGTCATGGATCTCTCTTCGCTCGTCTCGGTGTCCCGGGCGACGAACTACGCGGTGGCGAGGCCGGCGGAAGCCGACTCCGTCACTCCGCGTGGCGCGCGCGTGGCACCCGCTCCGGTCTCGGTACCGCCGGCGACGCGTGGGGGGGAAGAGGAGTCCGACCAGGAGGGCGTGGCGCCTTCCCTCGAGACTCCGGAGTCGCGGGACGAAGTCAAGCGGCTCGTGGATGAGGCGGACCGTGATCTCAAGATGCTCAACGAACGTCTCGGTTTCCGGGTGCACGAGGAGACTGGACAGCTGTTCGTCCAGGTCGTGGATCGGAATTCCGGCGAGGTGATCCGGGAAAGTCCCCCGCGGGAGTTCCTGGATCTGATGGTGCGGATGCGGGAGATGGTGGGGGTGTTCCTCGACGAGACGACGTAGTCGACACGGTCCGTTCCGTCGTCGGTCTTCTTCGTCTCTACTCCGGGAAGGGATGGAACCGTGAGCGTCAATCAGATTTCGGGCATCGTGTCCGGACTCGACACGGCGTCGTTGATCGACGCCCTGGTCACTTCCCGGTCCGGACCGATCGCCCTGCTGCAGAACCGCCAGTCGGCGAAGACGGCCGAGCTGGCCGCCTGGCAGTCCTTCGAGGCGATCCTGGTCTCGATGAAGATCGAGGCGACGCGCCTCGGCGACCGCTCGCTGTGGGAAGGCAACCACGTCGAGTCGACCGACGAGGACTTCGTCACCGCATCGGCCGCCACGGACGCCGCGTTCGGCTCGTGGGACTTCTTCGTGGAGCGGCTCGCGACCGCGCACCAGGTGCAGTCCCAGGCCTTCGACTCCACCGCGGAGGTCGTCGGCTCCGGCACGCTCACGATCTCGGGACCGGCCGGACCGACCGACATCGACGTCGCGGCGGGGACGACGCTGGCCGATCTCGCGAACCTGATCAACGAGTCCGCGGCGGACGTCACGGCGACGCTGGTCCGCTCCGAGGCGGCGGGGCAGGAGTCCTACCATCTCGTGCTCGTTTCGGACGCGACCGGCGAGCTGAACCGCTTCACCGTGGATACCTCGGGTCTCTCCGGGGGCACGACGCCCGACCTCGCGAGCAACGTGACCGACGGCCTGGACGCGATCCTGCGCTTCGGCGGGGAGAGCGGCCTTCAGCTGTACTCGGCCACGAACACGTTCGAGAACGTCGTCGACGGGCTGGACATCACGGTGCACAAGACGCACGAATCCGGCTCCGCGGACCGCGCCACGGTCTCCGTTTCGCGCGACGTGGAGGCTCTTTCGACCAGCCTTTCCGACTTCGTCGACCGCTTCAACTCCGTGGTCGGCTTCGTCAACAGCCAGTACTCGTACGATCCCGACGTCGGCGTGCGGCCGCCGCTGATCGGAAACTCCACGTTGACCGGGATCGCGGGTGACATCCGCCGACGGATCATGTCGCCGCTGTCCGGATTCGAGGACGCGACGTACAAGTCGCTCCTCGGCATCGGAATCTCCTCGGGCTCGGACGGCACGCTGAAGCTCGACGAAGCGGAGTTCCGTGATGCGCTGGAGAACGACTTCGACGCGGTGGCGAACCTGTTCCGCACGAACGCGACCTTCGACGGCGAGGGCGTGCGCTGGCTCTCGGCCCCGAAGGACCTGTTGCTCGGCGGTGAGTCCGTGGAAGTCGCGGTGACCACGGCCGCCACGCGGGCCAAGCTGGAAGGCGCCACCATCGACCTCTCCGGCGGCATCACGATCGACGGCACGAACGACGCCTTCGTGATCGAGCTCGACGGCCGGCGATCGGAGGTCGTGCATCTGACCCACGGCACCTACACGGACGGCGACGCGCTCGCGACCGCGATTCAACGCGCGATCGACGGAAGCGACGAGCTGAACGGTCTGACCGCCTCCGTGTCGTTCGCGGAGGACGGAGGGTCCACCGGTCACTTCGAGTTCACGTCCACGAAGTTCGGCAGCGCCACGAAGATCAAGATCATCGGGACGTCCGGCGGGGCGGCGACGGCGCTCGGGCTGAGCGCGGCGCTCGGCACGGAGGTCGCCGGCACCGACGTGGAGGGGACGATCAACGGGGAGGCCGCCACCGGGAAGGGGCAGATCCTCACCGCGGACGACGACACGACGTGGTCGGGTCTCCAGTTCCAGGTGACGGACGACGGGACGAACGGCCCGGTCACGTTCCAGGCCTCCTTCACGGAAGGCATCGGCGGGAACGTCGATCGTCGTCTCGTCGAGCTGACGGACTCGGTCGATGGCACGCTGGCCCGGATCTCCGGGTCCGTGGAACGGCTCATCGATCGCTACGCGGAGGACATTCTCCGCAAGCAGGATTCGCTGGACGTGTACCGGTCGTTCCTCGAGAGGAAGTACGCGAATCTCGAGTCGGTACTCAATCAGCTGCAGTCGCAGTCGAACTTCATCTCGGCGCAGACGAGCGCCCTGACCACGTCCTCCAACGGTTAACGTCGATCAGCGGGAGAAGAATGGGTTCCAGGATCGAAACGTATCGAAACGTGGGCAACGGAACGGTGAGCTCGCGTCATGTCGTGATCCGGCTCTACGAGACGGCCGAGGCTCACCTGAACGAGGCGGTCACGCTGCTCGCCGACGGAGAGGACCCGACGTCCTGCCTGTTCAAGGCGCAGCAGATCGTGGGCGGTCTGTTGACCGCGCTCGACCTGGAAGCGGGAGACATGGCCCAGAAGCTCCTGCAGCTCTACCTGTTCGTGCTCGAGCGCATTCGCGTGGCGCACGAGGAACACCGGGATCCCGGTCTCGCGGCGGCGGTCGAGGTCCTCGCGCGTCTGCGCGAGGGCTTCGAGACCATGCCGGCGGAGGAGGCCCACAATACGGCCCGACCGCTCACGATGTCCGCGGTCGGTCTGCACCTGAAGGGGTAGCGAAACTGGACGATTCCACCGTCGTGTTGAACCGCTTCCGAGAGCTCGCCCAGGACTTCCGCGCGGCCGCCGTCGAGGGCGATCTGGAGCGGATGGAGAGCGTGCTCGGTCGCCGGCAGCAACTGCTCGGAGAGCTCGAGCGACTGCGGAGGGAGACCCCGCCTTCGGGGCGGGCCGCGTTCCACTCCGTGGTCGAGGAGATCCTGGCGGAGGATCGCGCGTCCGAGGAGAGCCTGCTGTCCTGGCGCGATCGCCTGGGTGAGGCGCTCGCCGAGACCACCCGGGGACGACGCGGTCTCGAGGGGTACGGCGCGCTGCATTCGGGCGCGGGCAAGTGGATTGACGAGCGCAGCTGACCGTTGCTAGCGTGTCCGCTTCGGGGATGACGTGGGGAAGGAGAGTGGGTCGATGCGTACCGGTCCGGGAGATGGCGTGCCCTCTCCCGTCGTCAATCAGCGGATCCTCCTCGCGATCCCCACGGGAGCCTTCGAAGGCTCCTACGTGACCAAGGTCCTCGATCGGACCGCCACCGGGTACAAGGTCTACGCCCCGTCTTTCCGGGGAACGATCCTCCCGATCCCGCCCGGCGACATCCTCCGTGTGCACT
>JAGQIB010000149.1 GCA_020431545.1 Gemmatimonadota bacterium | reverse complement strand
CGCAAGGGCAGTCGCGGACCGCGCCAGTCCTGTCAAGAAACTGCAAGTGTTTTTATGACAACGACTTTGGCCGCCTGGTGGCACTCGAGCGACTCGACCAGTCCGGGATTCATGTCCTCTCGAGAGGACAGGGGGCCGGACTTCTGTCCTCCGGAGGGGACATCTGACCTCGAACGAGGACGCGACGCGGAATCTTCGGCCGGGCGACGGAGGGCGTGGCCCTCGGCGGCGGCGCCCCGCCCGCTCCGCCCATGGATCACCAGACATGTGTCTGGTATGTTCTCGCCGAGGTGGAAAGGACGTGTGGGGTTCGCCAGTCGGCACCCGGTGCGAGCCGGGAGGGGGACCTCGAGTTGATCGAGAAGGTGCAGGAGCCCGTGGAGGTGCTCGGCAAGTTCGTGGAGGGCCAGATTCAACCGCTCCGCTTCCGCTGGCGGGGTCGCGTGTTCACCGTGGCGGAGGTCACGGGGACCTGGATCAAGCGGGTCGGGGAGCACCGAGAGCACTTCTTCTCGGTCGGGGTCGGCAGCCGCGATCACTACGAGCTCAGCTACCAGGCGCGCACGTCCCAGTGGACGCTCGAGAACATCTACACCGATGGCTGAGAATCCGGTCGGGTCGTCGGGCGGAACGGGAACGGGGCGCCGGATGGCGCCCCGAGCGTTGATCTGCCCCCGGCGACCGGACGGCTCTACATGTAGGGCATCGAAGGCGTCTTGCCGACCAGACGCGCGTAGACGGCGAGGGCGCCCCGGTGATGCGCCGTGTGATCCACGAGCCCCTGCGCCGCGGCGCCCTTGGGCGCGCCGCCCATGAGGTTGTCGTTCTCGATCGGCTTCGCGAGGTCCTCGTTCGAAGCGGCGCCCCAGGTGTCCACGGCTCGCTTCATCGAGCGTTCCCACCAGGCCCGGGCCTCCGCGAGCGACTTGACCTGTCGGATCGCGGCATCGTGCTTCGCGAAGTCCATGTCGAAACCCTTGCCGCCGAATACGCCTTCCACGAACCAATCCACGGTCTGTGCCGTGTGAGCGACGTGCTGCGCCACCGTGTAGAGGCCGGGCTGCGGAGCGAACTCCGAGTCCGCTTCCGCGAAGCAGTCCGTTCCCCGATCGAAGTAGGCCTTCGAGTTGTTCAACGAGATCACGATGGGATTCATCGCGCGCTTCTCCTGTCCGGCTTCGCCGGCTTTGCCCCGACCGCATTGCCCGCCGCGCACGTTAGCACGAAGCCACGAAGGAGTCCGCCGTCGACGACGCGGGACGGGCGCACGGAGCCACGAAGCCGACCGTCGGCCCGCCGCCCGCCGACCATCGTCAGCAAGTATCCGGCCACCCCCGCCCGGCGCCGTCCCGCCCGATTCTCCTCTCGCCCCGCGGCCGGTCGACGTGACTTTTGGCGGTGCGCCGGGGTCTCGTCGTCTTCGTGGCCGCGGCCTTCTCGGGGACTCGAACGTTTTCTCCGAGAGAGCATTCGTGGTTGCGCACTTCCGGCGTCGTTCCTAGGATCTTCGACCGTCGCCGGCATCCAGCGCGCGCACGTCTCCACGCGGCGAAACCCGATCGGAGGAACACCATGCGAAAGACCCTACTGGTCGCTCTGCTTCTCCTCCCCGCGGCCGCGAACGCCCAGTCGTTCGCCCACGGCGACGAGAACTGGCCGCCGCCGCCGGGACCGTGGAGCAACACGGCCGCGCTGGCGCTCAACATCACGCAGAGCGCGTTCAGCGACAACTGGTCCGGCGGTGACACCGGCTCCATCTCGTGGCAGCTCAAGGGTGACTTCGGCGCGCGCCGTCAGATGAGCCAGTCCTTCCACTGGGCGAATCAGCTGCAGCTCGCATTCGGCCAGACGGCGAACCAGCTCGCCGATCCGAACGACCCGGGATCGAAGGTCTGGGCCTCGCCGGTGAAGTCGACCGATCAGATCCTCGCGGAGTCGGTCGGGATCCTCACCAAGGGCTGGGCCGTCGATCCGTACGGCTCGGTGCGTTTCGACAGCCAGTTCATCGACGCCACCGATCCGCGACGTCGCTGGCTGAACCCGATGACGTTCACGGAGTCCATCGGTGTCGCGAAGACGATCGCGGCCGAGGGCGAGGA
>JAGQIB010000148.1 GCA_020431545.1 Gemmatimonadota bacterium | reverse complement strand
GCGATGCGGCGGATCCTGATCGAGCGCGCTCGTTCGCGCGGGCGACTCAAACGCGGCGGCGACGCGGACGGCCGTCCCCCTCCGAGGGTGTCGCTCGATCTCGCGGAGGTCGCCGCGCTCGCCGACGATCGCGATCCGGAGACGATCCTCGCGCTCGATCAGGCGATCGAGCGACTCGCCGCGCGCGACGAGCGGGCGGCGCAGATCGTGCGGCTGCGGTTCTACGCCGGACTCAGCGTGGAGGAGGTCGCCGAGCTCCTGCAGACGTCCGCGCGGACGGTCCTGCGCGACTGGGCGTTCGCCCGCGCGTGGCTCTACGGGGAGCTCTCGAACGGGTAGTCCGGACGCGCTCGCAGGGGCGCGAGGTCCGGGAACTCCGCGAGGTGCTCTCTCCGGATGCCGCAGGGAATCGCGTCGGCGAGGAGGCGGACCGCGGCCGCGGGATCCCCGGCCCGCATCCGGATCGCCGCCTGGATCAGGAGCGACCGGCCCCAGGGGAAGGTGCGGTCCGGGTCGTCTCCGAAGGCCAGGTGTTGCCCCGCGCGAACCCACGCTTCCGCGAGCGCGTGCTCGTGGCGTCGCGATTTCAGATCCGCCCACTCCACGAGATTGACGCCGGCCACGGACTGGTCGGCGGCGTCCGTGGTGTCGCAGAGCGCGGCCGCGCGCGCGAACAGCGAGTCGGCCTGCGCCAGACGCCCCTCGTCCCGGCACACGACGCCCCACCCGCTGAGTGCCCACCGCAGGAAGTCCCCGGACGAGTCCTCGCGCTCCAGGAGCGGCACGACGTCGCGGAAGACGTCGTCCGCCTCCCGGTAGCGTCCCGCGCGAGCAAAGGCGTGACCCAGGTTCATGCGCGTCTCCGCGGTACGGATGTTGTCCCGGCCGTAGAGTCGATCGCGAATCGACACGGCCTCCTCGAGGTTCACGATCGCGTCGCCCTCCTTGCCGTCGGCGAGGTAGAGGACCGCCGCGCTGTTCAGTGCGTGGGCGAGCGCGTCCGGCACGTTCCGCTCGCGGTAGATCCGCACGACTTCCTCGTAGACTTTCTCGGCGGCGGGCGCGTCGTTCCGTGCGGTATGAGCCTGGGCGAGGCCCGTCAGCGCCGCCGCGAGAGACGGATTGTTCGGATCGTAGAGCTTGCGCGCGAGCCGCGCCCCTTCCTCTCCGTGCAGCACCGCGCGATCGATGTCGGCCTTCGCGTTGTAGATCCAGGCCAGCAGGCGGTGGGACTCGATCACGCGAGCGGGCCGCTCCAGCGCCTTCGCCAGATCGAGTGCCGTCAGGCAATCGCGCTCGGCGTCGTCGAGGCGGAAGCTGCGGGCGGCATTCACGCCGCGCGCGATCTGCGCGTACATCAGCCGGACGGAGTCCGGCGGCGTCTCCGTGCGCAGGACCGCGAGCGCCTCGGTATACACGGAGTCCGCCGAGGCCGTGTCGCCGAGCTTCGCGAACCACGAGCCGCGGTCCAGGAGGCAGGCGGCACGCACGCCGGCCGGCGCCCGCCCCTTCTCCGCGAGTGCCAGCGCCTGGTCGAGCATCGTGTCGACGCTGTCGGTCCGTCCGGTGGTGAGGTAGCCGTGCGCCAGCGCCCGCGTCTGTTCCGCGAGCAGCGCCGGCTCCGGGGATTCCATGTTCTCCACGGTGGTCAGCGCCTCGCGGAGGAGCCGCACTCCCTCGTCGCGGAGCCCGAGACTCAGGTTGGATTGCCCGAGCGTGGTGAGGAGCCGCGCGCGGACCCGGGCGTCGCCGCGGAAGCCGGCCTCCATGCGACGCGTGCCCTGCTGGAGCACTTCCCGGACACTCACCGCCTCGCTCTTCTCGGGGGAGGCGGTCTCGAACAGCTCGACCAGGAAGTCGGCGACCTGCTGCGACGTTTCCGCCTCGAGTCGCGCCCGATGCTCGGCGCGGACGGCCCGCGCGAATCCGACCGCGGTCGTCACGCCTCCCGCCGCGAGCGCCAGTGTCACGAGACCGGCCGCGAGCACCGGTGCGCGATGCCGGCGCGCGTACTTGCGGAGACGCTCCAGGGTCGTGGGAGCCGCGGCCAGCACCGGTTCGTCCGCGAGATGACGTCTCACGTCGGCGGCGAG
>JAGQIB010000147.1 GCA_020431545.1 Gemmatimonadota bacterium | reverse complement strand
GTGCACCACGGCAACGGCACGCAGGACATCTTCTGGCGGGACCCGCGCGTGCTGTACGCATCGATGCACCAGTGGCCGCTCTATCCGGGAACGGGACACGCGAGCGAGACCGGCGAGGGCCCGGGGCTCGGCACCACACTCAACGTCCCGATCACGGAACCGTGGGGTGACGAGGAGTATCTGCACGCCATGCGCGACACGATCCTTCCCGCGCTCCGCGACTTCGGGCCGGACTTCCTGCTCATCTCCGCCGGCTACGACATCGACGGGCGCGACCCGCTCGGGGGAATGGACGCGACGCCGGCGGGATTCTCCGCTCTCACCGGGTTGCTCCGCGACACCGCGACCGAGCTGTGCGGGGGGCGCCTGGCTGTCGTGCTCGAGGGGGGCTACCATCTGGACGCGCTGCGCGAGGGGGTTGCCGCCACGCTGGCGGCGCTCGCGAGTCCGTCCCCGGAGGACGAGCGATGAAGCGAATCGACGCGCGCATCACGGGGCGCGTACAGGGCGTCTTCTTCCGGGCGTCCACGGAGCGCCGGGCCCGCGAGCTCGGCGTGCGCGGCACGGTGCGCAACGAGGCGGACGGTTCCGTGTTCCTCGAGGCCGAGGGCGATCCCGCGGCCGTCGACGCGCTGGTCGCGTGGTGTCGCCAGGGTCCGCCGGCCGCCGACGTTCGCTCGGTTCAGGTCCTGGAGGGTCCGCCGGCCGGATTCCCCGACTTCCGCGTGACCGGCTGAGTTTCGCCCGGAAGCTCGCACGCACCGTCGTCGCAAGTTCCGAACACGAAGCGATTCCGCGCGACCGTGTCGTACGCGCGCACCCCGAGCGCGGCCGCTCCCGGCAGCCACAGAAACGGCCACAGCGGCCAGAGCGGCGGCAACCGCAGCGCCATCCACCGCAGCGCGAAGAAGCCCTCGCGCACCTCGCTCCCGTCCGGAGGCACGAGCTGCAGCCGCGCGAGCGCGCGCACCGGGTCGACCCGCGGATGCGCGGCCAGCACGGCCGGATCGCGCGCGTCCGCGTAGTCGAGTCGTCCGAGCCAGTCGAGGGCGCGGAGGCGCGCGACGGAGGCGCGGCAGAACCGGCATTCGCCATCGTAGAGAACGAGAGCTCGCGGGGTCATGCTTCGGCACCAGATCCTCGAACAGGTGATGCTCCATGATACCCGCCCGGCCCGCCGCCGGCCCGGAAGCCGGTGGCGGACCGTCCTCGGCCGGCCGCCCCTCGGCTGGACACCCCGCGGCCCGGACACCCCGGCTCGGGGCCCCGCTCCGGGCGCCGGCATCATCCCGGGCCCCTCGGGGACCAATCGGCCGTCCGGCGGGCCGATCGGCCGCCGAAACCCGCTTCCTCCCTTGCTTCCGCGCCGCGCGCTCCGCATTCTGGGCGTGACTGGATGGTCCGGAGCGTGTCCGAGGGCGCGATTCCGGGCCCCGAGTCCGTTCGGGAACGGCCGATCCGCTCCGCCGGCCCGCCCGCACTCCAAAACCTCTCGCGAGGAGATTCCATGTTCCGTCCCGCCGCGCTGGCGGTTCTCGCCGCGCTCGCGCTCGGCGCCGCGCCGGCTTCCGCCGTGGAGATCCCGGACATCGACTTCGAGTACTACCGGCTCGACAACGGCCTCGGGGTCATCCTGCACGAAGATCACTCCACACCGATCGTCGGCGTGAACGTCTGGTACCACGTCGGCTCCAAGAACGAGCGGCCGGGCCGCTCCGGCTTCGCGCACCTGTTCGAGCANNGAGCACATGATGTTCCAGGGCTCGGAGCACCAGGACTCGGAGTACTTCGGTCCGATCCAGGACGTCGGGGGCACGCTGAACGGCTCCACGAACGAGGATCGAACGAACTACTGGGAGATCGTTCCGGCGAACCACCTCGAGCGCGCGCTGCTGCTCGAAGCCGACCGGATGGGCTGGCTCCTCCCCGCCATGACGCAGGAGAAGCTCGCGAATCAGCAGGACGTGGTGCGCAACGAGCGTCGCCAGTCGGAGGGTCAGCCGTACGCGAAGTTCTGGCTGACGTTCAACGAGCTCGCGTACCCGAAGGGGCATCCCTACGACCACTCGGTGATCGGCCTCCACGAAGACCTCGAGAACGCCACGCTGGAGGACGTGAAGGACTTCTTCCGCACGTTCTACGTTCCGAACAACGCCACGCTCTCGATCGCCGGCGACATCGACGTCGCGCAGACGAAAGCCTGGGTCGAGCAGTACTTCGGCCCGATCCCGCCGGGTGAGCCGGTGGACGAGATCGCCACGTGGATCCCCGAGTTCCACGGGGAGAAGCGGGTGAAGATGCAGGACCGCGTGCAACTCACGCGCCTGTACTGGAGCTGGCACACCCCGCCCTACTACCAGGACGGCGACGCGGATCTCTCGCTCGCCACGGCGATCCTCGGCGGCGGCGACACGAGTCGTCTCCAGCGCCGGCTCGTGGACGACGAGAAGCTCGCGCAGGACGTCCGCATGGATCAGTCGAGCCAGCAGATCTCCTCCGTGGCCACGCTCACGATCACGCTGCGCCCCGAGGCGGATCCGGCCGCGGTCGAATCGATCGTGCAGGAGGAGATCGCGAAGTTCGCGAAGACCGGCCCCACCGCGAAGGAGCTCGAGCAGGCGAAGTCGCGCTACGAGGCGAACTTCGTGAAGGGCATCCAGCGGATCGGAAGCTGGGGCGGCATCAACGATCGCCTGAACCGCTACAACCACTACGTGGGCACGCCGGACTACTTCCGGCAGGACTGGGAGCGCTACGCGTCGCGGACGCGGGAGACGATCCGCACGCAGTTCGCGCGCTGGATCGGTCCCGATCGGTTGTTCGTCGCCATCGAGCCCTTCCCGAAGATGGTGGCGGATCAGGACGGTGCGGTGGATCGCGGCACGCTGCCGGCCGGCGGTCCGGCGCCGCAGTTCCGGACACCGGACGTCGCGTGGCGTTCGCTCGACAGCGGAACCCGCGTGGCCGTGCTCGAGCGAAACGAGCTGCCGCTCGTTTCGCTGCAGCTCGTGTTCCGCTCCGGCTCGACCGCCGATCCGGCCGGTGAGGACGGGGTCGCGGGCTTCGCCGCGGACATGCACCTCGAGGGGACACGTCGCCTCGATCGCGTCGCGTTCCGTCAGGCGCTCGACAATCTCGGCACCGATCTCCGGGTCCGCAGCGACGCGGACCACGTGGTGTTCAGTCTCACGTCGCTCGCCGACCGGCTCGACCAGTCGCTCGATCTCCTCAGCGACGCGATCCTCGAGCCCGCGTTCCCCGAGGACGTGTTCGCGAACGAGCGGGATCGGCGCCTCGTGGACCTGAAGCAGCAGCAGGACCGCCCCACGTCGATCATGCGTCGCGCCACCCCGCGGCTCCTTTTCGGCGAGGACCATCCGTACGGCCGCAGCCGCGAAGGCACCGAGGCGACGTTGACCGCGATGAACGTCGGCGAGCTGCGGGACTTCTCGCGCGAGAACTTCGTCCCGGGCAACGCCACCGTCGTCGCGGTCGGCGCGGTGGATCCGGACCGGTTCACCGAGACCTGGAACCGTCACTTCGCGAAGTGGCAGGGCGCGGCGTCGACGCCGGTCGTGATTCCCGCGGCCACGCCGCCGTCGGGCCGCACGATCTGGTTGATCGACAAGCCGGGAGACTCCCAGTCCACGATCGCGGTCGCGCAGCTCGGCCTCGCGCGCAACGATCCGCAGTGGGAGGCCGCCTTCCTCGCGAATCGCGTCCTCGGCGGGTTCTTCTCGAGCCGCCTCAACCTGAATCTGCGCGAGGACAAGGGCTGGACGTACGGCGTGCGCTCCACTCTCCTGGAGAGCGCCGCGCCGAGCGCGTTCACGATGGGCGGCCGCGTCCAGCGCGACGCCACGGCTCCGGCCCTCGTGGAGTTCCTGCAGGAGCTCGAGGGCGTGGCCGGCGCGAAGCCGATCACGGCCGAGGAGCTCCAGTTCGCGAAGAACTCGATCGTGCTGTCCTACCCGCAGGACTTCGAGACCAACGCGGAGATCGCCGCCGCGCTCGCCGACCAGGTCGTGTACGGCCTGCCAGCCGACGCGTTCGCCCGCTACCCGCAGGAGATCAGCGGGACACCGCTCGCGAAGGTGAACGAGTTCGCGCAGACGTTCTTCCACCCGGAAGACGTGGTCATCGTGATCATCGGCGATCTCGCGAAGATCGAATCGTCGATTCGCGAGCTCGACCTCGACGCGTCGATCCGCTACGCGGACCGCGAAGGCAATCCCACCGGACCGGAGTTCTCGGCCCGATGAGCTACGCCAAGGAAATGGAGGTCGCCCGCGAAGCCGCGCGGGCGGCCGCACTCCTCTGCGAGGACGTGCGGCGGGAGATGGTGAGCGAGGACACGTTCACGAAGAAGGACAAGAGCCCGGTGACGGTCGCGGATTTCGGCGCGCAGGCGCTGATCTGCCGCCGCCTCGCGCGGGAGTTCCCGAAGGATTCCGTGGTCGGTGAGGAGGACGCGCATGCGCTCCGCGCCGAGGGCGCCGAGGACGCGCGGGCACGCGTGGCGGACTACGTCGGCCGGCAGGTGGCGGGCGCCACGGAAGAGCAGGTGTGCGACTGGATCGACCACGGGAACGGCCAGGTCGGCCCGCGCTACTGGACGCTCGACCCGATCGACGGCACGAAGGGCTTCGTCCGCGGCGATCAGTACGCGGTGGCGCTCGCGCTGGTCGAGGGCGGTGACCTTAAAGTCGGCGTGCTCGCGTGTCCGTACCTCCCGGTGGATCCGGAAGATCCCGACGGGGAGCGCGGGGTCCTGTTCACGGCGATCCGGGGCGAGGGCGCGCAGCTCGAGTCCCTGCGCGGCGGCGACGCCCGGAGCATCCGGGTGGTCCCGAGTCACGACGTCGCGAATCTGCGCATGGTCGAGAGTGTGGAATCCGGCCACGGCGATCACTCGCTCCAGGGACGCGTGGCCGCAAACGTCGGCGTCACCCGGGAGTCCGTTCGCATGGACAGCCAGGCGAAGTACGGCGCCGTGGCGCGCGGGCAGGCGGCGCTGTACCTGCGGCTGCCGTCGCCGAAGACACCCGACTACCGCGAGAACATCTGGGACCACGCGGCCGGGGCACTCGTGGTGGAGGAGGCGGGCGGCAAGGTGACGGACGTGCGCGGGCGGCCGCTCGACTTCGCGAACGGCTCCAAGATGCACGGGAACCGCGGCGTGGTGGTCTCGAACGGCACGTTGCACGCCGACGTGCTGGCGCAGCTGGCGGGCATCTTCGGGTAGGACGGGCCCACGCCCGGCACGCTCCACGTGCCGCGGACCGAATCGCTCGGGGCCGTCGGGATCTCCGACGGCCCTTCTCCATTGCGGGTCGATCTCGTCCTCTCACAGGCGTGGCGAATCCCGGGCCGATGCGCGACAATCCGCGCCCAGGAGGAACCTCCTTGTCGCTGCCCGACCCGTTTCGCGAACTCGCTCGCCGGTTCCCCGCCGATCGCTTCCTCACGGATCGAACGGAGCTGTTCGTGTACGAGTGCGACGGCCTGCCCGTCCACCGGCAGCCGCCCGCCGCCGTGGTGCTGTGCGAGACGCGCGACGAGGTCGTCGCCTGCGTCAAATGGTGCGCGGCGAACGAGGTTCCTTTCGTGCCGCGGGGCGCCGGCACCGGGCTCTCGGGCGGCGCGACGCCCGTGCGCGGCTGCCTCCTGCTCGATCTCAACCGCATGCGCGCGATCCGCAAGATCGATGCGCGCAGCCGCTACGCCGTCGTCGAGCCCGGGCTCATCAACGTGCGGCTCACGGAAGCCGCGAAGCCGCACCGGCTGATGTACGCACCGGATCCGTCCAGCCAGACCGCCTGCACGCTCGGCGGCAACATCGCCGAGAACTCCGGCGGCCCGCACTGCCTCAAGTACGGCGTGACGATCGACCACGTGCTCGGGCTGGAGGTCGTGCTTCCGGACGGCGAGGTCGTACGACTCGGCGGCCCGATCGCGGACCATCCGGATCACGATCTCGTGCAGCTGTTCGTGGGCGCGGAGGGCACGTTCGGCGTCGTCACCGAGATCACGCTGCGGCTCACGCCGGATCCGCCGGAGGTGCGCACGTTCCTCGCGATCTTCGACTCCATGGCGAAGGCGTGCCGGACGGTGACCGAGATCACGCGCTCCGGCATCGTGCCGGTGGCGCTGGAGATCCTCGACCGGCGCACGATCGAGGCGGTGGAGGCATCGGTGAACCGAGCCGGGTATCCCACGAACGCGGCGGCGGTACTCCTCGTGGAGCTCGACGGCTTCGCGGCCGGCATGGACGAAGAGGAGCGCGCGATCGTGGCGATGGCGCGGGCGAACGACCCGATCGAGCTGCGCTCGGCGCGCGATCCGGCCGAGCGCGTCGCGCTGTGGAAGGGCCGCAAGGGAGCGTTCGGCGCGATGGGTCGGGTGGACACGGACCTCTACGTGCTGGATGGCGTGGTACCGCGCACCGCGCTCGAGGAGACGCTCGAGAAGGTCTACGAGATCGCGGATCGCTACCGCGTGAAGGTGTCCAACGTCTTCCACGCCGGCGACGGCAACCTGCACCCGAACATCTCCTACGACGGTCGCGACGCCGACGTCACCGCGCGCGTCCTCGCCGCGGGCGAGGAGATGCTGCGGGCCTGCGTGGCGGCGGGCGGTTCGATCTCCGGCGAGCACGGCATCGGCCTGGAGAAGCGCGACTTCATGCCGCTGCTGTTCGGCGAGGGCGACCTCGCGCTGATGACGGGCATCCGCGACGCGATCGACCCGGAAGGGATCGCGAACCCCGGCAAGGGTTTTCCGGACCGGCGCGCGAAGCGGCGCAAGGCGCGAGCATGACGCGGCGAGACGGCGCGCGGGTCGCGTCCCGCGCGGAGCAGGCGCTGTTCGGCGACGACGTGCCGGTGGCCGCGCCGCGCGACACGGCCGCCCTCGCGGAGACGCTGCGCGACGCCGTGGCGCAGGGAGTCCGCATCCGGCCCGCGGGACTCGGCGCCCATCCGGCCGACTCCGATCCGGTCGAGACGCCCCGCGTGGTGTCGGTGGCGGCGTTCGATCGCATCGTGGCGCACTCGCCGAATGACTTCACGGTGGGCGTGGAGGCCGGCGTGCCGCTGGCGACTCTGCGGGCGGAGCTCGCGCGCCACGGACAGGAAGTGCCGGCCGACCTGCCCGCCACCGGCACGATCGGCGGCTGGGTCGCGCGCGGCGCCGTCAGCCCGCGGCAGGGGCGGCACGGGCCACTCGCGTCGCTCGTGCTGGGCGTGGAGGGCGTGCGCACCAGCGGCGAGACGTTCCGCTCCGGCGGCATGGTCGTGAAGAACGTCGCGGGCTACGCGCTGCACAAGTTCCTCGTGGGATCGCGCGGCACGAGCGCCGTGCTCACGCGCGTCAACCTGCGACTGCGGCAGCTCCCCGAGACGCGCACGCTCGGGTTCCTGCGCGGCGCGGCGACCGAACTGGACGAAGCGGCCGAGAAGCTCGCCACGAGCGGACTCGAACCCGTGCTGTTCCGGCTGGAGGGTGCCGCCGCCGCGACGCTGCCGGACGAGCGCGGTCCCGGCTCCGCCGTCGCGTTTCTGTTCGAGGGCAACCGCACTCGCGTGGCCTGGCAGATCGAGCAGGCGCACTCGGTCCTCCCGAACCCGGGTGCCGTGATCCGCGCCACCGACGACGACGCGGCCGCCTGGCTCGATCGCCTGGTCGCGTTCGGGGAGCCGCCCGAGAATCCCCGCGCCGACGTGGGCGTCTTCCGTCTCTCGGTGCCCGCGGCCGAAACACTCCGTGCCGCCCACGGCGCGGCGACCGCGATCGAGGCTCGGGAAGGCCTCGCCCACGTCGCCGCGGATCCGATGACGGGTCTGATCACGATCCGCCAGGAAGACGAGCGACGTCTTGATCAATCGCTGGCCGCCCTGCGCAACGTGGCCACCCGGCACCGCGGTTTCGTCCGCGCGATCTCCGTGCCCCCTGGCGCGCACGCGGCCCTCGGACGGGTCGCTACCGCCGGCCACGAGCTCCGCGAGCGGGTCCGCCGCGTGTTCGATCCCGGGAGCGTGCTGTCGTGAGCCGGACGAAGCAGCGACTCAGCGAGTACGCCCGCACGCTGGACTGCGTGCACTGCGGGCTGTGCCTTCCCCACTGCCCGACCTACGGGGTCACGTCGCGGGAGGCGGACTCGCCGCGCGGCCGCATCTACCTGATGCGCGGCTGGGCGGAGGGGCGCCTCGACTTCGACACCGGCGCGGACTCCCATCTCGATTCCTGCCTCGTGTGTCGGGCGTGCGAGAGTGTCTGCCCCTCCGGGATCCGCATGGACGAGATGATGGAATCGTTCCGGGCCGAGCGCCCCGGCGGCCCGCGCGTGAGCCCGCTCGGCCGGTTCCTCCTGCGTGAGATCATCCCGAACCGCCGCCGTGTTGCCGCGGCGACGAAGGCGCTCGAGCTCTACGAGCGCAGTGGCCTGCCCGGCGTGACGCAACGCGTCCTCGATCGCGTGGCGCCGCCCCTCGCCCGCGCGCACGCGATGCGACCGCGGATCGAGCCGCGCACAGATGCGATCGAGCCCGGTTCCACGTGGAAGCCGACCGGCGTGCCCCGCGCGAAGGTCGGCCTGTTCCTCGGCTGCGTGGCCGCCGAGTGGCTCGCCCCGGTGCACCGCGCCACCGTGAAGGTCCTGCTCGGCAACGGCTGCGAGGTCGTGGTGCCGGAGTCCCAGACGTGCTGCGGCGCGCTGCACCGTCACGCCGGCCTGCTGGACGACGCCCGCACCCTGCTGGATCGGAATGCGCGCGCGTTTCCCGCGGACCTGGATGCGGTGATCGTGAACGCGGCCGGTTGCGGCGCGTCCCTCACCACGCCGTTCCACGATTCCGATTCCCCGGGCGCGAACGCCGCCGCCCCCCGCGCGACTCCCTACCGCGACGTCGCCGCCTTCCTCCACGAGCTCGGCTGGACCGCGAAGACGCGCCCGCTGCGGCGACGGGTCGCGTACGACCAGCCCTGCCATCTCGTGCACGGCCAGCGCGTGCCGGCGCACGTGGTGACGGACCTGCTCCAGCAGATCCCCGGCCTCGAGCTCGTCCCGCTCGCGGGGAGCGAGCGCTGCTGCGGCGCGGGCGGCGTCTACAACCTGCTCCAGCCCACGATGGCCGACGCCGTCCTCGCCGAGAAGGTCGACGCGATCGTCCGCTCCGGTGCGAACACCGTGGTCACCGGCAACCCCGGCTGTCTGCTGCAACTGCGCCACGGCCTCCGCGACCACGCGATCGAGGTGCGACACCCGATCGAAGTGCTCGCGGACGGACTCGCGTAGTCGCGCGCCGCCCTAGCCGTAGCACCGGAAAGAACAGTTCTCCGTCCAGCACGGGTGCATGCACTCGGTGATCAGCGTGGTGGTCATCGGGATCCGGGTCCATACGATGCCGCCGCGCGACGTCTGCAGCTCCACGGCGTTCAGGTCGCGCACCGTGGTCCGGTGCAGAACAAGCCGCTTCCTCGCTTTCATGTTCACGCTCCGCGTCCGGGGGAGACGCGAGCGGAAGCATCAAGAGGCGTGCCAGAACTCGCATCGACGGGACGCCGCCGCGCGACCCGCCCTGCGACGCATCGTCAACTTCCGGCGGTACGCCGTCATCCGGAGTTGCCGGCAACCCAGCGCGCGACCCGCGCCCGACCGCGACTCGACTCCCCGGCGCGACGTGTTACCGCGCGACCGCCTCCCCCGCCGCCGCCGGCCGGCCGCCGAGCGCGCCCACACGACGAAGCGCGCGCTCGAGCTGCTGCCACCGCTCCTCGACGTTGCCCGTGATGCCCACCGACATCCGCACGTACCCGCGACGGATCCCCGCGGCGTCGAGCGCGGCGTCGCCCAGCTCGCTCGACGTGGAGGCGGCCGACAGCGACATCAAGGTCTCGAAATAGCCGAGGCTCACGGCGAGGAAGCCGAAGTTCTCGTCGTTCTGGAGCGTGCGCATGAACGCGTTCGCCTGCGCCTCGGTCTCGAGGTCGATGCCGAGGATCCCGCCGAAGCCGTAGTCGTCGTTGCACAGTGCCGCGAGACGGGCGTGGTGCGGGTGCGACTTCAGGCCCGGATAGACCACCCGCTGCCCGAGCGCCTCGAGCCGCTCCGCGAACAGCATGGCCCGCGCCGAATGCTCCTTCATGCGAAGGGCGAGGTGCGGCAGTCGCAACGTGATCTCGAACGCCATGCGCGGATCCATCGTGGGCCCGAGCAGCATGAGCGATCCCGTGTGGAGATCCATCAGCGATCCCACGAACTCGTTCGAACCGCACACCGCGCCGGCGATGATGTCGCTGGCACCGTTGATGAACTTCGTGAGCGAGTGGATCACGATGTCCGCACCGTGCAGATTCGGCGTGACGATCATCGGCGAGAACGTGTTGTCCACCACGAGCTTCGCGCCGTGACGATGCGCGATCTCGGCCAGCCGCGGCAGGTCCGCGACCGCGAGCGTCGGGTTCGCGACCGTCTCCACGTACAGCGCGCGCGTGTTCGGCCGGAACGCCGCCTCGACCGCCGCGAGATCCTCGATGTTCACGAACGTCGTGGTCACGCCGGTCGTGCGCGGGAAGTAGTCCTTCATCAGCGCGAACGTGCCGCCGTAGAGCGTGTTCGCGGCCACGAGGTGCTCGCCGGCACGGCACAGCTGCATCAACGTCGCGGCGATCGCGCCCATGCCGCTCGACGTGCAGTACGCCGCCTCCGTCGCCTCGATCGCCGCGAGCTGGCGGCCGAGCACGTACACGGTGGGATTGAAGTGCCGCCCGTACAGATAGCAGCCCTCCTCCGGACCCTTCCTTCCCTCGAACAGCGACGGCATCGTCTCGGGCGAGAGCACGGTGAACGTGGTGCTTGCCTCCACGGAGAGATTCACGCCCCCGTGCTCGCCGAACTCGTGACGCGTGCGGGACAGCGCCTGCAGCGGATCGAATCGCTTTGCGGACTCGGACATGACGTTCTCCTTCTAGAGCGCCCGGCGAGGGGGGACGAGCACGTTGGCCACGAGGAATCCCGTGGCGAGAGCGGCGGCGACGAGCGCCGCGCGGAACGCCGCTTCCACCCCACCGAGCGGGTCGTTCGCGACGAAAGAGGTCAGGCTTTCGAACCCGAGACTGCCCGGGACCAGCAGCATCACGCCCGGCACGATCGGCACCGACGCCGGTCCGTGCCGGCCGTTCGCGTAGACGTTGCCGAACACGCCCACGAGCACCGCGCCGGCGAGCGTGCCGAGTTCCGGCCCCAGGAGATGCGCGCCCGCCCGCGCGCCGGCGAAGCCCACGACTCCCGCCGCGAGGATCCACGGCGCGTCCGCCGGGCGGGCGCGGAACAGGAGAAGGAACGCGAGCGGCGCCACCGCGAGGGCCGCGAGCAACGTCCACGCCGGCAGCGGCCACGGGGTCGCGAGCGGGAGCTCACCGAACGCCAGCGTGGCGAGGCGCGTGCCGAGCGCCACGCCGAACACGAGCGTCAACGTCGTGGCCACGGCGCCGGTCAATCGCGCCGTGCCGGAAACCAGGTGCCGGGTCGAGAGCTCCGTCATCGCGATCGTGAGCGTGAGACCCGGCAGCAGCACGATCAGGCCGGCGAGCGTCGCCACGGGCACCGACAGCGGCGCCATCACGTGCGCCGCCGCGACGACCAGCGCGGACACGAGGAACGCGCTGACCGGTTCCGCGATCCGGCGACGTCCCGGCGAGCGTCGCGCGAGACGCGTGATCGTGGCGACGAGTCCCCCGCTCGCCGCCGCCACCGCGAGCTCGCGCCAGCCGCCGCCGAAGAACCGGGCCGCCGAGGCCGAGGCGACCGCGTACGCGAGCGCCTCCGCCGCGAAGTCCAGGCGACGGGCCCGCTCCTCTTCCAGCGCGTCCACGCGGCGGACCGCCTCCGCCACCTTGGTGCGGCCGGCCGTGAGGTCGTCCAGGATGGAGTCCAGCTCCGCGAGGCGGCCGAGGTCCACGTCGCCGGGCTCGGTGCGGGTCAGCAGCGTGGTTCCGGCCCGGTCGAACGAGGCGAAGAACGCCGTGGGCGTGGAGAAGAACTGCGCCGGCACCCCGAGGCGCCGCGAGATCTCGACCAGCGCCTCCTCGAGCCGGTGGGCGGGAGTGCCGTACCGGTGCAAGGCGCGTCCGAGCCGGCCGAGCAGCCGGATCTCGTCCGCCGCGGGGCGAGCCCGCCGCGGCCGCGGCGCCGGACGCGCGTCCGGGGCATTGTCCCCCGTCCGCCGCCCGGCGGGATTCTCCTGGATCGTCCGGCTCAAGGCAGCCCTCCTCAAACTTTCTTCCGATGTATCGGACGAATCCAGTATAGAATTCCATCTCTGGATCGTGCGCCGAATTCACTACGGAGAATCGACGTGTCGGAGCGCCTGGACCGAATCGACGCCCGGATCGTGGCCGAGCTGGCGAACGAAGGTCGGCAGTCGAACAAGGAGCTGGCCGCGAAGATCGACCTGGCACCGTCCAGCTGCCTGGAGCGGGTACGGCGCCTGCGCGCGACCGGGGTGCTCCGCGGCTTCCACGCGGACGTGGACCCCGAGGCGCTCGGGATCGGCATCCAGGCGATGGTGGCGATCCGCCTCCACCAGCACTCGGCCGAGCTCGCGCGCGGATTCCTGGACTACGCCCGCACGCTGCCCGAGGTCCTCTGGGCGGCGCACCTCGCGGGCGAGAACGACTACCTGCTCCAGGTCGGCGTCCACGACGTGGCGCACCTGCGCGACTTCACGCTGGATCGGCTCACGGCGCGCGACGAGGTCGCGCACGTGGAGACCGCGCTGATCTTCGAGCAGGCGCGGCGCTGGGAACCACCGGACTACTCCGGCCGGTAGCGCTCCGCGAACGCGGCGATCAGGTCCGCCACGAACTCCGCGTCCCGCGCATCGCGCAGCAGCAGATGATCCGCGCGATCGAGCGACACGAAGCTCTTCGGGTGCCGCGCGGCGCGGAACAGCATCGCCGCGTGGTCCGGCGGCGTGATCTCGTCCGCCGGCGAGTGCAGGATCAGGAGCGGGCGGTCCAGCGCGGCCACCGCCGCCGCCACGTCGTGTCGCGGAAGATCCTCCAGCAGGCGACGGCCGATGCGGACGGACTTCCCCGCCACCTCCACCTCGGCGGATGTCGCCCGCCCGGCCGCCAGCTCCGGCGCGTACTGCGCGAGCCGTTCCCGGAGCTGCTCGGTGGAAGCGGGAGCGGCGAGCGCCACCACCACTCCGACCTCCGGCAGTTCCGGCGCCGCCAGGAACGACGCCACCGCGCCGAGGCTGTGCCCCACCAGAACGCGGGGCGCCTGCCCCGCCGCGGCGAGCCAGGCGGCCATCGCCTTCACGTCGGCGACGTTCGTGGCGAGATCGGTGTCCGCGAAATCTCCGTCGCTCTGACCGAGCCCCGTGAAGTCGAATCGCACCGCGACCCACCCACGCTCCGCCAGCGCGCGCGCCATCCGCACCGTGCCGCGCAGATCCTTCGACGATCCGAACGCGTGCGCGAACAGGACGGTCCCGCGGATCTCTCCGCCGTCGGGCGTCTCGCGCACGGCGGCGAGGTCGTGCCCCGCGCCGCCCGGAATCGTCAGTCGATCGGCAGGAACGGCGGACCTCCTACTTCGCGACGGCCTCGGGGAGCGGACGCGAGCTCCACTTTTTCCAGAGCTCGGTGTGGTGCGACGATAGATCCACCTCGGCGCCATCCAGCCACGCCCGCTCGACGTGCATGCGGGTCTCGAGCAGGTCACCGTCGACCACGATCAGGGTGGCGCTCTTGCCGGGGTCGAGCGAGCCGTAGCGGTCGGCCACTCCGGCAATCTCGGCCGCGGTCAGCGTGAGCCCGCGCTCCACCGCGTCCCGCGGCATTCCGTACGCCGCGGCCCGCGCCGCCTCCTGCGGGAGCACCCGCGCGTTGGATGCGCCGCGCGACCCGAACGCCACCTTCACGCCGGCCGCGTTCAGCTTGGCCGGCACCGTGTACGCGAGATCGTACGGTTCGTAAGTACGCGCGGGCCGACGCGTGGTCTTGCACACCACCGGGATGCCGCGGGCGGCAATCTCGTCCGCCACGCGCCAGGCGTCGCCGCTCGTGCCGTCGGTGCCGTCCAGCAGCACCATCGAGAGTCCGCGACGTTCCGTCCAGTCGAGCGCGGCTCGAACCTGCGCGAGCGTCTGCGCCTGGATCCACACCGGCACCTCACCCGCGAGCACGGGCAGCATCGACTCCCAGGCGACGTCCGCATCCCGATCCGTGTTGCGGCGCGCGCGATCGGCGCGGTAGGCCTCCGCCTCGTCGAACATCGCGTCCAGCTTCGCGAGCTCCGTCTCCCAGCCGGCCGGCCTGTCCGCGGCTTCCTCTTCGTCTCCGCCGCGACGCCGCGGGTTCGGGTTCATGTCCGGCCACTCGATCACGAGACCGAGCGGCGCGCGGCGTACGAGCTCTTCCCACGTCCAGCCGTCGAGGGCGATGAGCGCCGCGGTGCCCGGCAACACGGCGCCCCGCGGCAACGTCGCGGCGAGCAGGGTCCCGTTTGCACGTGTGACCGGCAGGTGCGGCGACGACGCGTTGAGCGCCACCTCCGCCCGCGCGTTCGGATTGAGGCGACCGACCTCGTCGGTGTCCACCGTGCCGCGTACACTTCCGATCTCGATCAGACCGAGGGACGTCTGGAGGTCGATCAATCCCGGCCACACGTGACGGCCCTTCGCGTCCACGATCTCGGCCCCGGCGGGGATCTCCACCTCGCCCGCGCCGCCGACCTCCACGAGCGCACCATCGGTGAACACCACGGTTCCGCCCTCGATCGCCGGCGCGGAGATCCGGTGCACCGTGCCGCCCGTGATGGCGGTGGTCGTCGCGCCCCCCGGCGTCGCGGCGAGAAGAACGAGCAGTCCGGCCATCCGCATGCGCGCGCTCATTCTCCACCCTCCCCGCAGCACGAGTCGATGCACTCGCCGCGCTCGAGATGCGCGACGTCGCTGGTCTGCCACATCTCACCGAACGCGGACTCGCCGCGCTTCCGCTTGCCCTTCCGATCCTTCCCGTCGCCGCCCGCCTTCTCTGCCTTCGCCACGAGCTTCTCGCGCAGCTCGGCCGCGGCCGGCCGCGCCTTTGCGTCGTCGTCACGCGAGAAGCGGCGCACGCCCTCGATCCAGGTCTCGAGCGGGAGCGAGAAATCGGAGAGCGGATCCCCGGACCAGATCACGAAGTCCCCGTCCTTGCCCGTCTCCAGCGAGCCCACGCGCTCGAAGATTCCGAGCTGCTGCGCCGGATTGCGCGTGACGAAGCACAGCGCCTCCTCCGGCGGCACGCCCCCGTACTTCACCGCCTTCGCGGCCTCCAGGTTCATGCGACGCGAGAGCTCGGCGGAGTCCGAGTTGAACGACACGTTCACTCCGCGTTCCCACATGATCGCGCCGTTGTACGGAATCGCGTCGATGACCTCGTACTTGTAGGACCACCAGTCCGAGAAGCTGGACGCGCCGGCGCCGTGCGCGGCGATCTCGTCCGCGCACTTGTAGCCTTCCAGCACGTGCTGGAACGTGCCGACCGTGAAGCCCATGTCCTCGGCGACGCGCATCAGCGCGATGATCTCGTCGGCGCGGTAGGAATGGCAGTGGACGAGCCGCTCTCCGTCCAGGATCTCCACGAGCGCATCGAGCTGCAGGACGTGGCGCGGCGGCTCGCCCTCGTGGCGGCGGCTCCAGGCGTCGAGGCGCTCGCGGTAGTCCCGCGCCGCGAGGAATCGCTCGCGCAGGAACTGCTCCACTCCCATGCGGGTCTGCGGGTATCGCGTTCTATCCTTGGGCATCAGATCCCAGTTCGACTGCTTGACGTTCTCGCCGAGCGCGAACTTGATGCCCGGAGGCGCGTCCGGAATGATCAGCGCGGAGGCGGGCTCGCCCCATTTCAGCTTGATCACGGCGTTCTGCCCGCCGATCGGGTTGCAGCTTCCGTGCAGCAGGTTCGAGATCGTGAGCCCGCCCGCGAGCTCGCGGTAGATCGCGGGCGACTCCGGGTTCACCACGTCGCCGATGCGCACTTCCGCCGTGCAGCTGTTCGTGCACTCGTTGACCCCGCCGGTGATGGACGAGTGCGAGTGGCAGTCGATCAGCCCCGGGGTGACGTGCTTGCCCTTTCCGTCGATCACGCGCGCGTTCTTGGGCGGCGAGATCCCGCGACCGACCTGGCGGATCTTGCCGCCGATCACGAGGAGGTCCGCGTTCTCGAGCACGCCGGCCGGTCCGCAGGTCCACACGGTGGCGCCGGTCACGAGCACGGCGGCCGGGCGGTCGGCGGCCACGGCCACGGGCGGCCACGGCGCGACGGCGGCGGAGAGCACCTCGAGGGGTTCGCGTTTCTCGGGGCGCTCCAGCGGACGGGCCCGCGCCACCGCGACCGCGCGGCGCACGTGGGCCTCGCCGGCGAGGAACGGCCCGTCGCGACGCAGCACCACGCGCGTCTCGTCGCCGTCCCAGGCCGACTCGGGCACCGTGAAGGAGACGACGCCGCGCTCGAACGAGACGTCGGCGAGCTCGGTGCCCTCGCGATCTTCAGCGGAGTCCGGCGCGGCGGCGTCCGGGGTCCGCGGCGGAATCACGCGACCGACCAGCGCGCCGTCCTTCTTCTCGAGCGCGAAATCGAGTGTGCCGCCGTTCTCGCCGACCGAGAGGCGCCAGCGACGGGTCACGTCGTCTTCGGTCGCGCGGCGCGCGTCCTCGCCGAAACGTCGGCCCTCGATCCACACCTCCTCGACCTTCGTGCCCGGATCGAACAGGTCGCCGGTCGTCACCGCGAGGTTCGCGTCCTTCCCGGGTTCGATCGTGCCCAGGCGCGACGCGAGTCCGAGCAGTTCCGCGGGACGCGTGGTGAGCGCGGCGAGCGCGACGTCTGCGGGCAGGCCGTAGCGGATCGCCTCGCGCAAGCGCTCGAAGACGTCGGCGCGATCGTCGAGGCCCTGGGTGCTCACGGCGAACGAGACGCCCGCCGCGTTCACGGCGGCGGGATTGCCCGGCGCCCGCTCCCAGTGGATCAGGTCGTTCAGCTCGACCGCGACCGCCTGGTCCGGATCGGAGACGTCCGGCGCCTCCGGGAACTTCAGCGTCAGCACGAGGGACGCTCGGGCGTCCTTCCACTGCGCGAGCACTTCCGGCAGGCGACGGTACTCGTCGGAGTTTCCGGAAACGATCACCGGGGCGAGTCCGAACTCGCGCGCGATCGCCGTGGCGCGGGCGTGCATGAGCACGTTCTCGGACGTCATCCACAGTCGCTGCGCGCCCGTGACGACGGGCAGGAGCGCGCGCAGGGAGGCATTCTCCTCCGGCCGTCGCGCGTCGCCCTTCTCCCATGCCGCGAGCGCGTCCTGGAACCACAGCGCATCGAGAA
>JAGQIB010000146.1 GCA_020431545.1 Gemmatimonadota bacterium | reverse complement strand
CGCCCGATCGGCACCGGATCCGTGACGTCCTGCGGCGCGGCGAGCTCTTCGCGGGAGACCGCGACCACGGCCTCGGTCGGCCCGTACGCGTTCGTCACCCGCAGATCCGAGGGCGCGTGGCGAAGGAACGCGGCCACGCGCGCGGCCTGCGGCGACTCCCCGCCGAGGACCACGTGGCGGAGCTGCGCGGGGATCCCGGGGTCCTTCTCCGGTTCCTCGACGAGCTCGTGGAAGAGGCCGAGCGGGAAGTGCACGTGCGTGATCCGTTCGCGACCGAGTCGTGCGAGAAGGTCGGTCGCGGTGTCGGCGCGCGGATCCGGATGGACGACGAGGGTGGCGCCGGCCAGCAGCGGCGGCAGGATCTCGTCGAGCGAGGCGTCGAACGCGAGCGGCAGGATGTGCAGCGCGCGATCGCCCGGACGGATCCGCTGCGATTCGAGGGCGGCTCGGGCCATCGAGGCGATCGCCGCGTGCGAGACGGCGCAGCCCTTGGGCGTTCCCGTGGAGCCCGACGTGTGGATGACGTACGCGAGATTCTCCGGACGCGGCCGCACGGGACCGGTCGCCGGTGGATCGCCGTTCGCACTCGAATCGCCGGGAACGATCACGCGGACGGACGGCGGCACGTCGACTCCTTCGCCGCTCACGAGAAGACCCACGCCCGCGCTCTCGAGCATCGTCCGCAACCGGGCGGACGGGAGGTCCGGATCGAGAGGAACCGCCACACCGCCGGCCTTCCAGATCGCGACGAGCGCGGCCAGCGTGTCCACGTCTCGCCGCGCGACGAGACCGACGGGCACCTCGGGCACCACGCCCGCCCGGAGCAGACGATCCGCCAGCCGTCCCGCTCGCGCGCCGAGCTCGCCGTACGTGATGGCGCGGCCGGCGACCTCGAGTGCGGGCCGTTCCGCGTGCGTGCGGATCGAGTCGTCCAGGAGATCGACGAGAGTGAGTGGCGTCTCGTCGCGGGTCGTGTCGTTCGCCGCGCGGACGAGCTCGCGCTCCGCGCCCGTACGGAGATCGAGATCCTCGGGCACCGCGTCGGGCGCGCGGACCACGCCGCGCACGAGTGCCACGAACCACGTCGCCCAGCGTTCCACACTCGCCGGTTCAAACAGATCCGCGTCGTAGCGGAAGAGTCCGTCGATACCGTCTTGGCGTTCGTTCAGCGAAACGGCGAGGTCGAAGGGTGTTGCGCCGCTGTCCGCGTCGATCGGCGCCCAGTCCATGGCGGAGGCCGGCGTCGTGTTCTCCGAGTGCGGCTGAAACGCGAACATCACGTCGAACAGCGGGTTCCGGCTGAGGTCGCGGTCCAGCGAGAGCGCATCCACCACGGTCTCGAACGGCAGGTCCTGGTGCGCGTACGCCTCCAGTGTCTTCGCGCGGGTCGCGGCGAGACGCGCGCGGAAGGACGTGCCGCCGAAGTCGCGCGCCCGGAGGGCGATCGTGTTCGCGAAGAACCCCACGATCCGCTCCGAATCCGGATGCGTGCGATTCGCGATCGGCGTCCCGAGCACGACGTCGTCGGTGGCGGTGAGCCGACCGAGCAACGACTGCAGACAGGCGAGCAGTCCGTGGAACAGGCTGCCGCCTTCCTCCCGGCCGAGGGCGCGCAGGCGCCGGACGTCGCCGGGCTCGAGATGGAAGGAGACGGAGCGGGCGCGCAGGCCGCGCCGCGGCGGGCGAGGATGGTCGGTCGGAAGCTCGAGCGGGGAAGCGTCGCCGAGTTCCTCGCGCCAGTAGGCGAGCTGGCCCTCGCGCTCGCCCGCGTCGAGCCAGCGGCGTTGCCAGGCCGCCCAGTCCGCGTACTGGAACGCGAGCGGCGCCAGCGTCGCGCCCTCGTAGAGGGCCGCGAGTTCCGCGAGCATCAGGTCCATCGACCAGCCGTCGGTGATGACGTGATGGAACGTCAGCGCGATCACGTGCTCGCCGGGGTCCACCCGGAACAGACGCGCCCGCCAAAGCGGACCGCGTTCGAGATCGAAGGGATGCCGGCTCTCGTCGTGCAGATGGTGCCGGAGATCGTCGCGCCCGCGGTCAGACCGGGAAAGATCCTCCAAGGACAGCGACGGCAACGGGACGTCGAAGCGCTGCTCAGGATCCGGAGCTCCCGCGACGATCCGGGTCCGCAACGCCTCGTGGCGCTCGGCGAGCGCGCGCAGCGCGCGCCGGAGCGCCTCGACGTCGAGCGATCCGTGAATCCGTACGGCGAGCGGGACGTTGTACGCGACGCTCCCGGGATCGAGCTGATCGAGGAACCAGAGTCGCTGCTGAGCGTAGGAGAGGCGCCGCCGCTCGACGTCGGGAGCGCGGGTGAGCGGCGTGCTCGCGGGGCCGCGCGCCCGCCGTCCTTCCTCCACCGCGCGGGCGAGGCCGGCCGGGGTGGGAGCGTCGAACAGTGCCCGGAGCGGGATCTCCACGCCGAACGATCGCCGCGCT
>JAGQIB010000145.1 GCA_020431545.1 Gemmatimonadota bacterium | reverse complement strand
GCACGATCGCCCTGGAAACGGGACCACCGAGGTGTTCCGGGGGCCCCGGCAACGCCGGTGGTGTGCATCAACCAGGAACCTCCCGTCGACCCGCTCGACTTGCGGCACCATACCGGGGAACCCGGGGCAAAACAAGACATCGATGTCCGATTAGTCTCCCCCGCGGGCGCGGCCGCCGGGGGGGCCCGCCGGTTCGCCCAGAACGCGCGACAGCCATTCGTTCCAGCGCTCGTATTTCGCGCGGAGCCACGGCAGGGCGTGAGCCTCCACCGTCGTCCCGGACGGGACGGACGACCGCCCCGACAGGAGGCCGGCGACTCCGAGCAGCGTGGCCTCGGGCTCGTCCACCACGGTGACGGACCGTCCGAGGACCGCGGCGAGCGACGCGGGGACGAAGGGGTCGTTCGCGAGCCCGCCGCTGACCCGCACGTCGCCGGGGACGGGACCGAGGTCCGCCAGGATCCCGCGCACGCGAAAGGCGAGCCCCTCCAGCACCGCCCGACGCCGGGTGGCGTCCTCCGCGGCGAGCGCAGCCGCCGAGAACGTGAGGGGCACCGTGGGGCGCCAGTACGGTGCGCCGACGCCCGCCGCATCCGGCAGGCAGAAGGAGTCGGGCGCAGGATCGACGTCCGGGACGGCCGTCGGGGGCGGGCCGAAGCGATCCGCCACCGCGCCTCCCGCGTTCACGGTGCCCTCGATCGCGTACCGGATGGGGCCGCCGGCCGGCGCGAGCCACGGCCCCGCGAGGTAGCCGGGAACCGTGCGCGGCGTCGTACCCGACGGGACGAGCACGAAGCACCCGGTGCCCAGGTTGATCACCGCGCCGTCGCCGTCGCCGAGCGCGGCGAGGAGTCCGGACGCCTGATCGGAGAGCGCCGCCCCGAGCACGCCGAACCGCCCGGCCGACGTCTCCGGCGCGATCCCCGTCGACGGGCCCACGGACGGCAGGGCCTCGCGCGACAGGCCGAACTCCGCGAGAAGGCCGTCGTCCCAGTCCGCGCCGCCGAGCGCGACGAGCAGGGTTCGGGCCGCCATCGTGACATCCGTCCGTCCGGCGCCGCCCCCGGACCAGCGGGCGAGCAGCCAGGCGTCGAGCGTACCGGCCACGAGATCTCCCCGATCGAGACCGTCGCGGAGATCCGGTCGCTCCTCCCGCACGCAGGCGAGCTTCGGGGCGAAGTAGTGGGGGGAGAGCGGCAGCCCGGTGAGCGTCGGGAGTCGGGCGGCGAGCTCGGGGCGCGCGTCGCACCAGGCGGCCGCGCGGCGGTCCTGCCACGACACGATCGACGTCTTCGGCCGCGCCGTTGCCCGCTCCCACACGAGAAAGCTCGAGCGCTGGCTCGCGAGTCCGAGCCGCACGT
Organism: Gemmatimonadota bacterium; assembly: GCA_020431545.1. Classification (GTDB taxonomy): domain Bacteria; phylum ARS69; class ARS69; order ARS69; family ARS69; genus JAGQIB01. Next base: position 857 of record JAGQIB010000145.1, on the reverse strand, counting down.
CGGCTCCCGGCGCGGCCGCGCCCGCGCGGTCGAGCGCGCGTTCCACCGCCCCCGCGTAAGCCTCCGGGTCGACCTCGCGCACGAGGTCGGCGCCGGCCGGAGGCGGCGCGTCTTCCGCCACGATCTCCTCGGGGCGGCCGCCGGCGTCGAGACGCGCGGCCTTCACGCGCGTCGTCCCGAGATCGAGTGCGACGTTCACGCTAGCGAAGCCGCACGAACCGCCGGGACGCCACGCCGTCGTCCGTGTGGACGCGGGCGAAGTACACGCCGGCCGGCGCCGATCCGTCGGCCCAGCGCACGCGGTGCGCGCCGGCCGGAAGCACCGCGTCGGTCAACGTCGCCACGCGACGCCCCGTCACGTCCACGATCTCCAGCTGCACGCGTCCCGTCCGGGAGGTCGTGAACGGGATCTCCGTGACCCGCGACGCCGGATTCGGCCGCGGCGCGGCGAGCGTCGGCGCGGCGCCGAACTCGACTCCCGCGAACGGCGTGTCGGTCGCATCGGCCGAGATCTCGTCGCGGACCCACTGACTCGCCTGGGCGCTGATGAACACGTGCTCCTCGTTCGGGCCGATCGGGAAGTACACCGCGTCCACCGGCGTGAGCGAGAGCAGGTTCGGATCGTTCGCGACGTCGTGGTACAGGCTCGTCACGTTCAGCGCCAGCGACGAGATCGTGGGCACGAAGCAGTGATTCGGGTACAGCGCGATGATGTCGCCGAACGGCGCCGGCACGGCGTCCATCTGCGCCATCGAGTCGCGCCAGCCGCCCGGAGCGCCGTCGTACTGGCGCGGCGGGAACACGATCACGTCGAGCGACTGGTCGTTTCCGATGAGGTAGTCGATGCGCCCCTCGAA
>JAGQIB010000144.1 GCA_020431545.1 Gemmatimonadota bacterium | reverse complement strand
TTCCGGTAGAAGACGTCCGGGAGGTTCAGGTTCGCGGTGTCTCCCTTGTTCAGCGCGTAGAGATCCAGCCGTCCATCCTGATCGAGATCGACCCAGACGAGCTGGTGGACGTTCGTGGTGTCGGTGATTCCCGCGGCGATCGTCACGTCCGTGAACACGCCGCCATCGTTCCTCCACAGTCGCGTTCCCCGCGGCCCCTGCGTGAACGGCTCCGCTCCGACCAGCGACGCGCCGGTGATCGTGCCGTTCGTCCGGATCACCCCCGCGAAGCTGGTCTGCCCCTCCGGCGGCGCGCTGCAGCGCATCTGCCAGGTCTGGAGTGAGGGACTCGTCCAGAGGTAGAACCCGGTCGAGACGCCAGGATCGAACGGAGGCGCGTTGAAGATCTCGAACGGAAGCGTGAACGGACTGAACTGCGGGTGGAAGCCGGTCTCCGAGATCCAGATCGAGTCCGGCTGGAAGAAGCCGTCGAGCGCGAGATTGTACGTCGCGCTGTCGCCCGTCTGCGTGAAGGCGATCCCGTCGAGACCGTTGTCGCCGTGCTGGGTGTTGAAGAAGAAGTACAACGAGTCGGCGCTCCACAGCATGCCGTCGAACAGGCCGCGATCGCCGAGCCCGGCCGCGAGATCGAGGTCCCCGTCGTTGTCGTAGTCGCCGAACGCGGCGGCCGCGATCTGACCGATCCCCGGCAGCACGGTCGACGTGACGTCCGTGAACGTCACCGCGCCGTCGTTGCGGTAGAGGCGCGTTTCGAACGTGAACTCCTCCTCGCCCCCGATCAGGAGATCCGGATCGCCGTCGCGATCGTAGTCCGCCCAGATTCCGCCAACGCACCCGAAGTCGTCGGCCACTCCCGCCGCCGCGGCGACATCGGTGAAGTTCTGGTTCCCGTCGTTCAGGAACAGGGAGTTCGGGGACGCGATTCGCGAGGCCTTCGCCACGAAGAGGTCCACGTCGCCGTCGGCGTCGACGTCCATCGCCGAGGACGCGCGACCGCGAGCGAGCGAATCGGCGAGCCCCCACGCAGACGCGACGTTCCGGAACTGGAAGTTGCCGTCGTTGCGATACATCTTCTTGGACACGGTGCTGGCGCCGGCATCCGCGCCCCCGGTGAGGTAGATGTCCGGGTCCCCGTCCTGGTCGAAGTCCGCGATGAGACCGCCGTGATGATCGTCGGGCGACTCGAACAGCTGCGGAAAGAAGGGGTACGCGATCGTACCGTCGCCGCCGTTCCGGAACACGACCGGGCGCAAGTAGTGCCGGCAGACGAACGCGTCCGGATCCCCGTCGAGGTCGAAGTCCCGCCAGCCCAGCCCGTAGGTCACGCCGACCAGCGCGGGCCCGGCGGCGGGGTCGGTGACGTCGACGAATGCCGCCCGGGTGACGGCCGGGGTTGCCGCGGCCAGGAAGACCGCCGCGAACAGCGTCGCGCGGATCGGCGCCGGGCGGGCGCTCGGGGTGTCAACGAGGGCAGTGGGGGTTCGGAGACGCTCCGGGGCGGAACGACCCGTTCGGCCCGGCCTGCGCGGAGATCCGGACATCGGCAGCATCGATCCTCGGAGGACGGCGAGAAGAGGTGCTCGATCGATTCCGAACATCCTACCAGACGTCGCACGGGAGCGAAACCGCCCGACGCTACTTTGACATCCATTCCCGAATGCTAGCGCTCGACCTCAACCGCGCGGGCGCGCCGGGAATCCCACCGCCGTCCGGAGTCGCTCCAGCACGGGGCGGGCGACTTCGCGGGCGCGTCGGGCGCCGTCGGCCAGAACGTCTTCCAGATCGTCCGGACGGGCCAGCCAGTCGTCTCGCTTCTCGCGGGCCGGTCCCACGAGCGCCTCGACCTTCTCGAGAAGCGCCTTCTTCGCGTCCCCGTAGCCGTAGCCACCCTCGCGGTAGCGCCGCGCCATCTCCTCGGCCTCCGCGGGCGACGCGAACAGCCGGTACAGCGCGAACACGGTGTCCTTGGCCGGATCCTTCGGATCCTCCACGGGCGTGGAGTCGGTCACGATCGACATGACGCGCTTCTTGAGCGCCTTCGGCGGGAGGAACAAGCCGATCGTGTTGTCGTAGCTCTTGGACATCTTCTCGCCGTCGATGCCGGGTACCACCGCGGACTCGTCGAGCGTGTACGGCTCGGGCAAGCGCAGGAGATCGCCCCACTCGTTGTTCACGCGGGTCGCGAGATCGCGCGCGATCTCCACGTGCTGCTTCTGGTCCTTGCCCACCGGAACGAGGTCCGCGTCGTACGCGAGGATGTCCGCGGCCATGAGCACCGGATACGCGAACAGTCCGTGCGAGGCGTCGAGCCCGCGCGCGACCTTGTCCTTGTAGCTGTGCGCGCGCTGGAGCATTCCGACCGGCGTGAGGCACGTGAGGAACCACGCGATCTCGTGGTGCTCCGGCAGGTCGGACTGATCGAACAGCACGCTCCGCGCCGGGTCGAGGCCGAGCGCCAGGTAGCTCGCCGCCACGTCGCGGATGTTCTCCCGCACGATCGCCGGATCCCGTTGCGAGGTGAGGGCGTGGTAGCTCGCGATGAAGAAGAAGCAGGTGTGCTCCTCCTGCAATGCCAGGAACTGCCGAATCGCCCCGAACCAGTTCCCGAGGTGCAACGCCCCCGAGGGCTGATTCCCCGAAAGTACCCTCATCGATTCTCCTCCGCCGGATCGCCGGCGCCCTCGCCGGCGGGTCGGTCCTGAATCGCGAAATAGCTCGCGTGCGGGTGGTGAAACACCATCGCCGAGACGGACGCCTCCGGGTCCATCATGAACCCGTCGGTGAGCTCCACCCCGATCTCCTCGGGACGCAGCAGCTCCCAAAGCAGCGCCTGGTGCTCGAGATCCGGACACGCGGGGTAGCCGAACGAAACCCGGCGGCCGCGATAGCGGGTCCGGAAGCGATCGGCCATGGCGAGATCCGCGGGGTCGGGGAAGCCCCAGGCCGCCCGCAGGTCCGCGTGCAACAGCTCCGCGTAGGCCTCGGCCGTCTCGAGCGCGAGCGCCTGCAGCGCGTGACTGCGAAGGTACTCGCCCGCGTGCTTCAGCTCCTCGGCCCAGGCGCGAACCCCCTCACCCGCCGTCGTCACGAACATCGCGACCCAGTCGGGGCCGCCGCCCGCCTCGCGAACCCAGTCCGCGAGACAGACGCCGGACGGGCGACGTTGACGCCGGAACTCGAAGTCCCGCGACGCACCGTCCGGCGCGACGAGCCGGATCGTGTTCCCGTGCGCCTCGGCGCGAAACCACCGCCAGACCGCGCGCGCCCGCAGACGCCCCGACTCCGCTTCCCGCCGCAGCGATGCCACGACGTCCTCGAGCTCGCGCGCCTTCGGATCGCCCGCCGCCAGCGCTTCCGGGAAGCGACCGCGGAAGCCGAGGTGCCGGCCGTAGAGCGCATTCGGATTGATCCAGGGCCAGATCTCGGCGACGGCGCGCGTCTCGGTGTGCCGGTCGAGGTCGGGCGGGGCCGGCGCCTCCGCGACGGGCGGGATCTCCGGGCTGCGCGCGTCGCCGGGGTCGTAGTCCTCTCGCGGACCGCGGCCGGCCCGCGCCTCCGCCACCCGACGTTCCTCACGCGTCTCGGCCACGAGCGCATCGAGTCCGCCCTTCGCCCCCCGCACGCGATCGGCGAGCGCCAGACCGGCCATGGCGTCCTTGGCGTAGAAGACCTCTCCTTCGTACGCGGGCGCGATGCGGGTGAGCGTGAAGTTCCGGGAGAGCGCGGCGCCGCCCACGAGCAGCGGCGGCGTCACGCCGGCGCGGGACAGATCCTCGGCCGTCACCACCATCATCTGCGCGCTCTTCACGAGCAGTCCCGACAGTCCCACGATGTCCGGCTCGTGCTCGCGGCACGCCTCGATCAACGTCTCCGGCGGGATCTTGATCCCGAGATTCACGACGTCGTAGCCGTTGTTCGAGAGGACGATCTCCACGAGGTTCTTGCCGATGTCGTGCACGTCGCCCTTAACGGTCGCCAGCACGATCGAGCCCTTGCCGGTGTCGCCCTCGATCTTCTCCATGAACGGCTCAAGGTGTGCGACCGACGCCTTCATCGTCTC
>JAGQIB010000143.1 GCA_020431545.1 Gemmatimonadota bacterium | reverse complement strand
CACGCGCTACGAGATCGAGCCGGCGCCGGGCCAGAAGGTCGCGCCGATCGCGAGCCTTTCGGACGATCTCGCCCTGGCGCTGCGCGCGCGCTCGATCCGCGTGGTGGCGCCGATTCCCGGCAAGGCCGCCGTGGGCATCGAGGTGCCGAACGCGAATCCCAAGGTCGTGCGTCTCGGCTCGCTGCTCGAGAGTCCCGAGTACCTCGAGGAGAAGTCGCCCCTGAACATCGCGCTCGGCCGCACGATCTCGGGCGAGCCGTTCAGCGCGCCGCTCGACAAGATGCCGCACGTGCTCGTGGCCGGCGCCACGGGCTCCGGCAAGTCCGTGTGCATCAACACGATCATCACGTCGATCATCTACAACGCCGGGCCGGAAGACGTCCGCTTCCTCATGATCGACCCCAAGATGCTGGAGCTCATGTCCTACGCGGGCCTCCCGCACGTGATCCCGCCGATCGTGACGCAGGCGAAGGAGGCGGCGAAGCTCCTCAAGTGGGGCACGGCCGAGATGGAGGCGCGCTACCGGACGCTCGCGCACGTGGGCGTGCGCAACATCGCGGACTACAACAAGCGCCAGGAACGCGAGGGCGCGCCGCGCATGCCGTACCTCGTGGTGATCGTGGATGAGCTCGCGGACCTCATGCTCTCGAGCCACAAGAGCGAGATCGAGGATCACATCGCGCGCCTCGCGCAGATGGCGCGCGCGGTGGGCATCCACCTCGTCGTCGCCACGCAGCGCCCGTCCGTCGACGTGATCACGGGCGTGATCAAGGCGAATTTCCCGTCGCGCATCGCGTTCCAGGTGCCCACGCGCACGGACTCGCGCACGATCCTGGATGCGATCGGCGCGGAGAAGCTGCTCGGCAAGGGCGACATGCTGTACCTCGGGGTCGGCATGTCCGAGCCGATCCGCGTGCACGGCTCGTTCGTGTCCACCGAGGAGACGAACGACGTCGTGGAGTGGCTCAAGAACCGCCACCCCAAGGCGAAGCGCGCCGGCGACGACGACGCGGGCCCGCTCTCCGAGCAGAACGACCTGTACCCGCGCGAGCGGGAGGACGACCTGTTCGAGGAAGCGGCCCGCATCCTCGTGGCGCACCAGCAGGGCTCGATCTCGCTGCTGCAGCGGCGCCTGAAGGTCGGTTACGCGCGGGCGGCCCGTCTCGTGGACATGATGGAGGAGGCGGGCATCGTGGGGCCCTTCACCGGAAGCAAGGCCCGGGATATCCTCGTCCCGACCCTGGACGAGCTCGAGAAGCGGTTCGCCGCCGCCAAGGGAGTCCCTCTTTCCGGAAAGTAGGCCGCCGTGGCTCGCGCGAAGAAGGCGGAGACGTTCGTGGCCGTCGACGGCACGGCGCTCGCCTACCGGTCCCACTTCGCCTTCATCAACCGCCCGCTGACCACCCGCGACGGTCAGGTCACGAGTGCGGTGTTCGGGTTCATCCTGGCGCTCAAGCGGATCGTGGACGATCTGGCTCCGGACAAGTTCGTGGTGGTGTTCGATCCCGAAGGCCCCACGTTTCGCCACGACATGTACGAGCACTACAAGGCGCAGCGGGAGCGCATGCCCGATGACCTGCGCTCGCAGCTCCCGCTGATCCGACGCTGGCTCGACCTCTCCGGCATTCCGTGGCTCGCCGTGCCCGGGTACGAGGCGGACGACACGCT
>JAGQIB010000142.1 GCA_020431545.1 Gemmatimonadota bacterium | reverse complement strand
GTGCGGTAGTCCTGGTCGAGTACCTCCACGCGGTCCGCAAGCCCGGCCGCGCGCACCCGGGCCGTGGCCTCGTGGTGCTGCTCGCGTGAGATCGTCGTGGTGGTCACCCGGCACCCCGTTCGAGCCGCCGCGCGAATCGCGAAGCTGCCCCATCCGGTGCCGATCTCGAGCACGTGATCCTCGGGGCCGATCGCGAGCGCGTCGATCACGAGGTCGAGCTTCGCGAGCTGCGCGTCGCGCAGGGAGATCTCCGGTCGCGCGAAGAACGCGCAGGAGTAGGTCATCGTCTCGTCCAGGAACAAGCGGAAGAAGTCGTTCCCGAGGTCGTAGTGGTCACGGACGTTCCGTCGCGCGCCCGCCCGCGAGTTCGGACGTCGCGCGTGCCAGCGACGGGCGAGCCAGCGCGCGGGACCGGCATCGAGCCAGCCGGGACCGGAGGAGCGGGCGATGTTGCGCGCGAACACGCGGAGCACGGCGACGAGATCCGGGCTCGTCCAGTGCCCGCGCACGTACGCCTCCGCGAACCCGAGCGCACCGGCCAGCGCGCAGAGTCGCCACGTGCGGGGGTCGCGCACCTCGATCCGCCCGACGTGGGGATCGGCGTTGCCGGCGCCGAACGACCGCGTGAGCTCGCCGTCGACGATCACGAGTCCGCCGTCCTCGATCGAACCGAGGCGCGTGAGGACTCCCCGACGGAGCGCCCGGTCCAGCGGGCGCAGCCACGAGCGTGAGCGCCGGGAGACGTCGGAGGAACTGGCCAGGCTCATCGCGGTTCTCCCATCGCACGCACGGGCGGGCCGGCGGGCCGGGCCTTCGCGGCATGTTCGGGGGCCGGGCGCTCGGGGCCCGGATGATCGAAGCCGGGCACGCCGGCCAGCCGGATGCGGAGCGCCTGCCAGTAGATCGCGCCGAGGATCTGCAGACCGGGCAGCGGGAACCGGAGCCACGACGTCGCGAGGGAGCGGCCGTCGATCTCCTGTCGCCGGAGCGTGAGCGTCGCGTCGAAATCGCGGATCCCGTCGCGGCGCGTCGCGATGTGGACGGCGAGCGAGTCGCCGGGAAACGTCGTGTGCCACTCGTACTCGAGGTTCATCGGCAGGAACGGCGAGACGTGGAACGTCTTCGGCACCCGCCATTGCGCCGGCCGCCCCGGTGCCGGACCCCCCGGCAGCACATAGCAGTGCCGTTCGTTCCAGGGCGTGTTCGAGACCTCGGCCACCACGGCGTCCGTCCCGTCGTCGCGCTCGTTCGCACAGTGGTAGAAGCACACCGGGCTCATGTAGTGACCGAGCGTGCGGAGCGGCGTGAGCAGTCGCACGGCCCCCGCGGGGCGGCGCCCGGTGCGTTCCTCCACGAGCGCGCGCACGCACTCGTCGAGCGGGAGATCCGGGGCGCCGAGGTGGTCCGCGCGCCGGAACCACGCGGGCGCCGGCCGCGACGTCGACCAGAGCCGGCGACCGCGAAATACGTCGTCCAGCTCGGCCAGATCCAGCCAGAACAGGCCGAGGGAGTACGTGAAGTCGCGACGAACCGGATGGAAGCGGCGGTGCCGCACCCGGCCGACGTACAGCGCGCTCTGCATCACGCCGCCTCCGCGCGCCGCCGCGCCGCGCGCTCCACGCACTCTGCCGCCGCGGTTCCGCTCACCGTGCCGTCTTCGTGAAATCCCGCGCCCCAGTAGGCACCCGCGAACGACGTGTGGTTCCGGCCCTGGATCTCGGGCAGGCGCGCCTGCGCGCGCTCGCGCGGCGCGGTGTACACCGGGTGGGCGTAGTCGTATCGCCCGAGCACGGCGCGCGGATCGAGGCGGTCGTCCTCGTTCACGGACACGAGCAGCGGATCGCGCGCGCGGAGTCCCTGCAGCACGCGCAGGTCGTACGTCA
>JAGQIB010000141.1 GCA_020431545.1 Gemmatimonadota bacterium | reverse complement strand
ATCAAGGTGCGGAGGAGGCGGACCGATGATCCGAGGAAGGGGACACCATTGTTCCTGAGGGGACTGCTCGCCCTGCTGCTCTTCTGGGGGGTACTGCGCCTGTTCCGGGCCCTCGGCCCGGCGCCCGCGCGCCCCACGCCGCCCGAAGGGAAGCCACGTGGCCTGGATCCCGAGCGCGAGGTTCGCGCCTCCTGGTCGGAGGTGGAGGACGACGGCGCCGGGCGCTAGCCCGTGACCGGCGACGCGCCCCACCGAGCCGGGGGGGCGCGTGTACTTTTTCTTCTTCTACCCGGTCGGGACCGACGCGCCGAAGCAGGGACGCGGCATCGGCACGTACCTGCTGGTGACCACGCTCCTCGCCGTCTACCTGATCCGCACGCTCTCGCCGGTCACCTACGGCACGCTCGTCGGAGCGTCGTTCTTTCCGGATCATCCGACCTGGCGGGGGGCATTCCTCTCGCTGTTCCTGCACGGTTCGTGGATGCACCTGATCGGCAACGGGCTCTACCTCGCGATCTTCGGACGACAACTCGAGTCGCGCCTGGGCTTTCCGTTGCTGGCGCTGGTGTTCGTGGCCGGCGGCGTGGCGGGTTGCTGGTCGCAGCTTCTCGTCACCGATCCCACCTCACGCCTCTTCCACATACCGGTCATCGGAGCGTCGGGCGGGGTGGCCGCGTTGCTCGGCGCGACGCTGCTGCGCTTTCATCATCAGCGGGTGCGCGTGGCGTGGGTCCTGCTCGCGCTGCTCGGCGGCATCACGAAGGGCGGCGCCACGTTCGTGCCGACGTTCGTGGCCGTCGCGTTCTGGTTCGCGCTGCAGGTCGTGCAGGGACTCGTCGCCTGGGGCAACGGCGGCGCGAACACGGCCTACGGCGCCCACGCCGGAGGGTTCCTGGCCGGGATCGCGCTGGCGATCCTGTTCGGCCTGCCGGCGGGCGTGCGGCGGGAGGTCCACCGGGAGAGAGGGCGACGTCATTTCGAGCGCGGCGACTGGTGGGCCGCGATCGGGGAGCTCTCCCGCCATCTCGAGATCGTTCCGGGTGACGACGAGTCGGCGGCGATGCGCGCTCGTGCCTACGTCGTGCTCGGACAGATCGGAGACGCCTCCACGGAGTATCTGCGCCTGTTCCGCGACGCGCGCCAGGCCGGGGACGTGGAGCGGACCGCCGAGCTGTATCGCCAGATGCGACTCTACGCGATCCCCACGAACCTCACCGAGAGCGGGCTGCTGAAGCTCGCGTACCTGCTGCGGAAGGGCGGGCATCGTCGCGAGGCGGCGCAGGCGTTCCTCGAGATCGTGAACCGCTATCCGGATGGCCCGAAAGCCGAGATCGCCTCGATCCGGCGCGCGGAACTCCTGTGGGAGCTCGGCGAAACGGAAGACGCGCTGCTCGAGTACGAGCGACTCCTCGCGAGCCATCCGGAGTCGGACTGGCGCGAGCTGGCCGAGGGACGCGTGGATTCGATCCGCGCCCTTACGGGACGTTCCGGCTCGCCGCCGCCTTCAGGCAACCGCTCGCCTTCAGCGACGCCAGCATCTCCCGCTCGGTCAGCAGCCGGACCGCGACGTTCACGGAACCGCTCCGAAGCGTGACGTGAGGCTGGCAGGGCGACCGCAGCGGGTCGTCCGGATCCGATCCGAGCGAAACGTCGACCGGCACGTGGCGATCCGGCAGCGGACCCTCCACCCACAGATCGACCCGGGCATCGCGATCCCATTCGGGAAGTTCGAGGATGCGGAAGCTGCCGTCGCTGGCCGAGTTGGCCGTGGCCATGAGCGCGCCCCCCGCGAACAGCTTCACGTGGGCGCCGGCAATCGGAGCACCGTCGGCGCCGGACACGACCCCTTCGATCGTGAACTCCGGGCGGACGTCGTGGGCGGGGCTGCGGCTGCCCGGATCGCGACCGCTGGTCGGAGGAGGCTTGGCGATGCCGCCTCCGGAGCCGCCGTAGGGCTCCGCGGCGCGGGTTTCGTTCGTGAGCGTGAGCAGCAGGACGAGGCCGAAGGCGAAAAGGCAGCGCATCGTGGACCCTCCGGAACCGGGAACGGCGCGGGATGGACAACTCGATGCTAGGAAAGCCGGGCGGGGCGGTCAAGCGGGCTCGGGACCGGCGCGCGCGGCCCCGGGCCGATCCGGCTCGCGACGACGCCCGACACCGGTCCCGGGAGCCCGTGGCGGCCCTCCCGGGCGACTCTTGACGGTGAGGATCCGCGGTTCTAGGATCGTTCCGCAACTCACCGCAGCGCCCGGATCCCGGATCGTTCGCCTGTCCGGTGCGCCCCCGCGGGGCGGCCCGGACCAGCGACCCGATCGGACCGGTGCGACCGGAACGAGCGACCCGGAGAGGACCGAATGGGATTCACCGAAGAAACCGAGATTCGTGGCGAGAGGGTCTGGTTCCTCGACCTGCTGGTGATCTTGCTGGCGATCGCCCTGGTTTTCTTTCTCCTCACGACCATGGGAGTGCGGGCCCGCGAGGCCGCGCGCATCAGTGATTGTCAGGAGCGAATGCTGGCGCTGTCCGCCGCGCAGCAGCAGTATCTCGTGAAGCATGGCGAGTTCGCGCGGGAACTCTCCGAGTTGCGTCCTTTCCTGGACGACTCGCATCAGCAGATGTCGTTCGATTGCCCGATCACCGGTCTGAAGTTCGGGATGGCGGTCCAGGGAGATCGCTACCTGATCATCGCGCCGGGAACGGGCCAGGCCCTCGAGAGGGACGAGGGCGACTTCAAGGTCGAGACGGGGGATCCGAACTGGTAGGAGACCGGGGGGAGAGCCGGCGCCTGACGGCTCGTGGAATCCCGGCTATTCTTTCCAGTGCTTGTCCTCGATCTCGCGGAGCATGATGTCGATCTGCTCCTTGATGCGGACCTCGGAACTCGGCTCGAACAGAGCCTTCTCGATACGGCCCCGGTCATCCCTTTTGACGTAACGGAGAGACTTGAGCACTTCGATGGGGACGAGGATGTCCCGCGAAACGCGCACTTCCACGCCGTCGCCGTCCACGTGGCGATTGGGGCTGTTGAACGGATTCATGCCCAGCGCCCAGCCGTGGGCGAGCATGCCGGCCAGCGCGATGCGCAGCCGGTTCCAGGACTGCTCGGACTCCAGGTTCAGTCCGCCGCGGAGCCGCTCGAGCAGGCCGTCCACGACCGGAATCATCTTTTCGAGGACGTCCTCGTCGAGCTTCACCTTGACCAGGTTCACGAACATCTGGTCGAGGATCTCCCGGGTGTTCGGCATCGATCGCCTCCGCGACTTCGGGTTCTCCCGCATCATCGGCTGCCGCTCGCGTGCACTTGAAGGGGTCGCCTGCGGCCTCATCGTGGCCCTGGCGGCGTTTTCTCCGGCCGGCGCGACCCCCTCGGCGGAGGATCTCGAGGTGCGGCCGGGGCACGTCAGCCCGAACGGCGACGGCGTCCAGGACACGGCCACCCTGCAGTTCACGCCCCGGAGCGACGCCTCCGCGGACTCGCTGGACGTACTCGCCGAGATCGTCCGCCTGGCGGATGCCGTCGTGGTGGATTCGCTGATCGCGCCCTCGCGCCTCCCGGTGGACGTGGCCGTGGCCGTCGTGTGGGATCCGGGTGCCCTCCTCGCCGATGGGGAGTACGGCTTCGACGTGACGCTGGACGACGGCACGGGCGCCGTCACGGAACGGGTCGTGTGCGTCTCGGATCAGGTGGCCCCGGTCGTGACGTTCGGGGCCATTGCGCCGAACCCGTTCGACCCGACGTCGGCCCCGCCGGACAACGAGCTGAACGTCCCGGTCGAGGTTGTGGGAGCGTCGGACGATCGCACGACGGTGTCGGTCCTGAACGCGGCGCTCGTCGCGGTGGATACGCTCGGCGTTCTCGCCGGAGCGGTCGACACGGTGCTGGTCTGGGACGGGCTGACTGCCGCCGGGGCGGCGCGCGCGTCCGGGCGGTACACGTTGCGCGCGCACGCCGCCGATCTCGCCGGCAACGAGGCGACCGTGGAGCGCTCGTTCCTGCTGGACCACGACGGGCCGACGTTCGCGGATGACAATCCCGCGCCCGTCTACGTGGATGCGTTCCCCGTCGTGCTCGCCGGCAGTTCCGCCGACAACGACGTCGTCGTGTCGGTGCTCGCGAGCGTGGATGGCGGTGCGTTCTTCGCGCCGAGCTTCTCGACCGGAGTGCCGGCCGACTCGGTGACCTGGGAGTTCACGATCGCGGACTCCGCACCCGTTCCGTCCTCGCGCGACGTGACGGTGCGCGCCGAGGATGCGGCCGGACACGTCGCCGAGGTCACGTACACGGTGGGGTACGACACGCCGTTCCCGGTGGCCGACTCGACCGTCGTCGTCAGCGGCGATCCCGTGCCGGACGGCGGCCGGATCACGTTGCGGAGCTACTGGAATCGATCGGGGCTCGACGTGAGCGCGGACTTCTCCGCGCTGGACAGCGGCTGGAGCGCCGGGCGGGAGTCGGTCGTCGAAACGTCGCCGGGCGTGTATCGCATCATCTACGACGTGACGCCCTCGAACACGCGAGCGCCGGGTGCGTCGCTCGTACTCGTTTCCGGCGACACGGGCTTCGTGATCGCGACCGACTCGCTCACGGTCACCCTGGAGGACCGCGGCCCGGGCGGCAAACTCGTCGGTCTCGACCGGAACGTGTTCGACCCGGAAACGGGGGATCGGGTGGCGATCATCGGCGAGTCGGCCGCCTCCGTCGTCGAGGTGCGGATCTTCAATCTCGCCGGCAATCTCGTGCGTCGTCTCCAGGGCAACGGACAGGTCCTCTGGGACGGCCACTCGGAGACGGGAGCGACCGTCGCCTCGGGGGTGTATTTCCTTCGCGTGACCGTCGATGGACTCGAAGAGATCCGGAAGGTCGCCGTGAAGCGGGGAGGTGGCGCGTGAGGGGCGTGAGCAGGATTCCGCTGCGGGCGGCCGGGCTCGTGCTGCTGGGCCTCTCCTCGGCCGTCGCGGCCGAGGACCCCTCCACGGTCGGGTTCTCCTTCCTGACCCTCGGCACGGGGCCGCGCCTGGAGGCGCTGGGCCGCGCGGGCACCGCGATCGCCGACGGCACGGATGCACTGATCTGGAACCCCGCCCTGCTCGCCCGCAATCCGCACGGCGAGGTCGCGGCGAGCGGCTTCAACTGGCTCGCCGACGTCCAGGCCGGAAACCTGACCGCCCAGTTCCCGCTCGGCGGCACCGGTCTGCGGGCCGGCTCCTTTGCCCTCGGAGTGCGCGCTCTCGGAGTGGACGACTTCACGAACGTCACGGGGGAGGCCGCGATCGGCCAGACCGACCTGGCCGTGGACGCGGGGATCGGAGTGCCGCTCGGGTCGGGCGTCAGTGCCGGCCTCGGCACCCGGATGCTCCGGAGCTCCCTGGCCGGCGACACCGCGACGGGATTCGCCTTCGACGGCGGTCTGAACTTCCGCTGGACCCGGGGGTGGAATCTCGCGGCGGCCGTGCGCGACGCCGGCTCGGCGGTCGGCTACGTCGCCGGCCACGACGAGCAGCTGCCGACCGAGGTCGCGCTGGGTGTGGGAGGAACCGTGGGTTCGGTGCGTTTCGGGCTCGACTCGGTGTTTCCGAACGGGCAAGCTAGCGAAGCACGGCTGGGGGGAGAGTACGCTCTGGGCCAGCAAGTCCTGCTGCGGGCCGGAGGGCGCATCGGGGGGGAGGCCGACCAGGCTCACGCCGCGTGGGCGGTCGGATTCGGGCTGAAGCCGCGCCCTGATGTCACCCTGGATTATTCTTTCCGGGACGGGGATCTGAATCCCAGTCACCGGGTCGGTTTGCGCTGGGCGTTCGGCGCGGCGCCGGAGCCGGAGATGGCGGCGGCGCGCAGCCCGCGCGAGTTCTATTCGGAGGTTCTGGAGGAAGCGATCGAGCGAGGACTGGCCGATTTCCCCCGCGACGTGCGCGACACGGTCGTGGTGCAGGTTCGGCAGGAGCACGCGGCGGCGTCCACGGTGACGGACGCGGTCGTCGCGCAGCTGCGGAACCTCGGGATCGCGGCCGTGGCGAGGGCCCCGGTGGCGGAATTGCCGCCCATCGAGGATCCCGACGTCGCGGCGCAGGCGGCCGAGGCGATGGAGGCGCAGGGTTACGGCGCCCCCGATTCCCCGTGGCTCCGCATCGACGTGCGCGAGTCGGTCTACGAGATCACGCGAACGCGGCGTGATCGGTGGATCGGTCCGAAGTCCGTCGATCGGGCCGCGAGAGTGGATCTTCTGTTCACGCTCCGGGATCCGGACGCCGCCGACGATCGGTGGACCGGGGCCGGAACGGCGGCTCGCGCGGAGCTCGTGGCCGCAGATCTCGTCCCGACGTCGGAGGGCTACCCGCCCGCGTCCGGAGGGAACGAGGTCGGAGCGAAGAAGATGCATCCGCTCGTGGAACCGGCCATCGTCGGCGGCATCGTCGCCGGACTCGCGGCGATCTTCTTTTCGAATCGCGAAGTCGGCCAGTAGGGCCGCGCGAGGGAAGATGCGAACGGGTCTCATGAGAGCGGCCGTACTGGCCGCGGGTCTGCTGATGTCCGGCTGCGCCGGCAGCGGCGTTCCCGTCGATGCCACGCCCGAGGAGATGCTCGCGCACGCGCAGGCGAAGCTCGATCGCGGCAAGTACTACGACGCGGCCGAGACGCTGGAGTTCTTCCTGCGCACGTTCCCGGGAAACGCCGGCACGCCGATCGCCAAGCTGCGGCTCGGCGACGCGAAGTTCGGTCTCGGCGAGTACGTGCTCGCGAGCAGCTACTACACCGACGTCGTCGAGGACTTCCCGGCCTCGGCCTGGGTCGAGGAAGCGCGCTTCAAGATCGCGAAGTGCGCTTTCGAATCGAGCCACCCGTACAACCGCGATCAGACGGAAACGCAGCGAGCGCTCGCTCTCTTCGACGACTTCCGTCGGGACTTCCCCGAAAGCCGCTTTCTCGGCGAGGTGGAGGAGGCGCGATCCGAGTGTCGCGACCGCCTCGCGCACCGCGAGTTCGACGCGGGGCGCTTCTACGAGAAGCAGGATCGGCGGCGATCGGCCTACATCCAGTACCAGTACGTCCTGGACACCTACCCCGACACCGTATGGGCTGCACCGGCCTGTCTGCGGATCGGGGAGATCCTGAAGGAACGAGGCGAGGACGAACGGGCGGAACCCTATCTGCGGCGCGTGCTCCGGGACTGGCCCGGGAGCAACGAAGCGTCCGCGGCACGGGAGACGCTCGACGCCCTCACCGTCGCCGGTCTCGATCGGGACGGAGGCGATTCGTGAGCTTCCGTCTCGGGATCTTCGGCGGCACGTTCGACCCGATCCACCTCGGTCACCTGATCGTGGCCGAGCTGGCGCGCTGTCTCCTGCGCCTGGATCGCGTGCTGTTCGTGCCCGCCCGGATCCCGCCGCACAAGGGACCGGTCGCGACCGAACCCGAACATCGTTTTCGCATGACCTGCCTGGCCACCGAGAACAACCCGCACTTCGCGGTGTCGGATCTCGAGCTGCGTCGGGAAGGACCTTCGTACACCGTGGACACGCTCCGGACCCTTCGTGCGGAATCGCCGGAGGGAACGGACACTTACCTGTTGATGGGAGCGGACTCGGCCCGAGACCTCGAGACCTGGAAGGATTCCGACATCCTGCTCGAGGAAGCGACCGTGGTGGTGGCCGATCGGCGCGGCGACGGGGACATCCCGGCGTGCGTGCGCGAGCGAGCCACGCTGCTCTCCACACCCCTGATCGAGATCTCGTCGTCCGATATCCGGCGACGCGTGCGCGATGGCAGGACGATCCGCTACCTCGTGGCGGATTCCGTGGAGAGCTACATCCGGTCGGAAGGCCTGTACCGCTCCTGAGAGGGAGCCAATGGCCCGAAACGTGGAGGCGCCGGCCAAGGAGTCGCGCCGCGAGAGGGGCAGCAGCAAGGAGCAGCGCGGCAAGGGAGAAGGGGGCGGACGTCGCCGTCGCGGCGGACGCGGCCGGGGGAGCGGCGGATCCGGTGGCGGCAGCGGCAGCAGCGGCGGCGGCGGAAGACGTCGCGGCGGACGCCGGCCCAGCGGGTCGCCCGAGCGGCGTCAGCCGGCGGGCGCCGGAGACACCTACCGGGAGATCGTGGTCAACGCCGAGGGCTGGCAGACGCGCGTCGCCACGCTCGAGGACGGCCAGCTCGTCGAGTACATGATCGAGCGCCCGGATCAGCGTCGCATCGTGGGCGACGTGTTCAAGGGCAAGGTCACCGCGATCCTTCCCGGCATTCAGGCCGCCTTCCTGGACATCGGTCTCGAGAAGGGCGCGTTCCTGCACGTCTCCGATCTCAGCGCCGACCTCGATTCGCTCGATCTCGACGACGAGGAGAACGGCGGCGGCTCGCGGAACCGAGAGCCCTCCAAGCGACTCCCGATCGAGGACCAGATCAAGAAGGGCGACGAGCTCCTCGTCCAGGTCATGAAGGAGCCGATCGGCACGAAGGGGCCGCGCGTCACCGCGCAGGTCACGTTGCCGGGGCGCTTCGTGGTGCTCATGCCCGGCATGGATCACATCGGGGTCTCGCGCAAGATCGAGGAGCGCTCGGAGCGCTCGCGGCTGCGCGACATCATCAAGAAGCACCGCCCCGAAGGATGCGGCGTCATCACGCGAACGGTCGGCTCGGGCGAGCCCGAGGAGGCGTTCGCGAACGACATTCGCTACCTGCACCAGACCTGGGAGAAGATCCAGCGCGACTCGGCCAAGGTGTCGGCGCCCGCGCTCATCCACCAGGACATGACGCTGACCACCGGCCTCATCCGCGACGTGTTCTCGGACGACTTCGATCGCCTGATCGTGGACGACTCGGAGGAGTACGACCGCATCCTGGAGTACGTCGAGTCGATCTCGCCGGACCTCGCGGACCGGATCGAGCTGTACGAGGACGAGATCCCGATCTTCGATGCGTTCGACATCGAACCCGAGCTCGAGAAGACGCTGCACCGCAAGGTGTGGATGAAGAAGGGCGGCTACCTCTGCATCGACCAGGCCGAGGCGCTGATCGCGATCGACATCAACACCGGCCGCTTCAAGGGCAAGTCCGACCAGGAGGAGACCATCCTCCGGTGCAACCTCGAGGCCGCGAAGGAGATCCCGCGGCAGCTTCGGCTGCGGGACATCGGCGGGCTCGTGGTGATCGACTTCATCGACATGGCCTCCGAGGAGAATCGTTCGGCCGTGCTCGAGGAGCTTCGCCGGAACCTGAAGCGCGATCGAGCGCGCACGAAGACCTTCCCCGTGTCCGAGCTCGGTCTCGTGGAGATGACTCGCCAGCGCGTTCGCCCCGCGATGTCGTCGTACTACTCGGTGGAGTGTCCGGAGTGCGGCGGAGCGGGGCAGGTCCTCTCCGAGCAGACGTTGCTCGCGAAGGTGGAGCGGATCGTCCGTCGGGTGGGCCGGAGCAGCCTGATGCCGCGGCTGGAGGTCCGGGTTCATCCGAAGCGCGCCGATTTCCTCCTGGAGGAAGGGTTCGATCGGATCGCCCAGCTCGAGAACCGGTTCGACCTGGCGGTCGACATCCGGGAGGACCGCGAGCTGCACCACGACGACGTCCGGGTCTTCGACGACCGCGGCAAGGAGATCACCGCCCGCTTCGGGTAGGTCCGTGGCGGGCGGGAGCGCCCGAAACGAGGCCCGAACCGCCCCGGGCGTCGCCGATGTGCCCCCGGAGGGGGCGGGCCGGGGAGGTCCCCGGAGTCCGAGCCCAGGGAGGCCGGGGAGACGCCTCCGCCCGTCCGACGGCTCTCGGGGACTCCTGGGCGGCCGGCAGACGGGGACTTCGGGAATCGCGGTCGGGGACCTTGACAGGCCCCCTCCGATCCCGTTAACTGGTCGGGTTTTGTGACCACAAAAGGGAGAACCACGTGTACGCGATCGTTCAAACGGGCGGTCGGCAGTTCCGCCTCGAGCTCGAAGGCAAGCTGCAGATCCCGAAGCTCGAGGCGCAGCCGGGCCAGAAGGTCGAATTCGACCGCGTGCTGCTGGTCCACGGCGACTCCGGCGTGACCGTGGGGAGTCCCACGGTGAGCGGCGCCAAGGTCGTGGCCGAGGTCGTTCGCCAGGGCCGCGACCCGAAGGTCGTCGTGTTCCACAAGAAGCGCCGGAAGCGCTACACCAAGCGCGCCGGCCATCGTCAGCCGTTCACCGAGATCCTGGTCAAGCAGATCGTCGGCGCCTAGGCGAGGAGGACAGCGAAATGGCCCACAAGAAAGCGGGCGGAAGCTCCCGGAACGGGCGCGACAGCAATAGCAAGCGGCTCGGCGTGAAGGTGGGAGACGGCCAGTTCGTCACGGCCGGCTCGATCCTGGTCCGCCAGCGGGGCACGCGGATTCACGCGAACCGGAACGTCGGCGTCGGCGTGGATCACACGCTGTTCGCGCTGGTAGACGGTCACGTGAAGTTCGAGCGTCTCAAGAAGAACCGCAAGAAGGTCTCGGTGGCGCCGAACGCGGAGTAGTCTCCGCGTCGCACCGAGTTCGCCGGATCACCGAGAGAGAGGGATCACGGGCCGGTTCGTCCGGCCGGAAACTGGGGGCCGATCTTCACCGAAGTCACGGCGCGAATCGCCCCGCCTTTCGCGGAGGCCGCTTCGCTCCCGCCGCACCGACGGACGGGAGAGGGGCGGCCTCCCCTCTTTTCGGAGCCGGCACTTTCCGGGAGCGGCACATGATCCGCGTCGCGGTCATCCCCGCTCGGTACGGTTCGACCCGGTTCCCGGGCAAGGCGCTCGCCCCCATCCGGGGGCGCCCGATGGTCGCGTGGGTGGTGCGCGCGGCGCTCGCGGCGCGGCGCCTCGACCAGGTGCTCGTGGCGACGGACGACGAGCGGATCGC
>JAGQIB010000140.1 GCA_020431545.1 Gemmatimonadota bacterium | reverse complement strand
TTGCTGCCGGGACACACCGAGACCGAACCGGTGGTCGAGCTCACACCGACCCACGTGCGCATCGGCGAGCCGACGTTCGGAATCGCTCCCGGCGACGCCTCCCTCCGCCTCACGCTGCGCTCCCCGTCGCGCGACGCGCTCGACGCCTTCACGGAGCGGTGCGAGGCGATGCTGACGGAACTCGCCGCGCGCTCGCGGCTCCGCCTGCGCCTCTCGCGGCACGAGGAGTTTCCGGTCACGCGCTCGGACGCCGACGTCAACGCGGTCATCGAGTCCTGCGCGCGCTCGCTCGGGCAGGAGACGTTTCGACCGCCCACTCCGCTGCGATGGTCGGAGGACTTCGGCCACCTCGTCACGTCGCGCGGAGCGATGTTCGGAATCGGGGCCGGCGTCGACCATCCGCCCCTGCACTCCCCGGGCTACGACTTCCCGGACGAGCTCCTGGCGCCCGCGAGCGATCTCCTGGAAAGGGTGGTGCGTCATTACACGGACTGACGCGGCTCCGCCGTTCGCCTCGCACGCCACGCCTCCCTGCCGGCTCACGCTGAACGCGGGTGCGCTCAAGCGCAATCTCGGATTCCTCCGCCGCGTGGCGGGCCGGGCCGAGGTCGCTCTCGTCATCAAGGGCAACGCGTACGGCCACGGCATCGAGACGTTCGGACCGCTCGCGGAGTCGCTCGGCGTCCGCACGTTCGCGGTCGGCTCGGCGGACGAGGCCCTGCGCGCCCGCTCGTGCCTCGCACGCGACACCGACGTGATGATCCTGAGCTGGATCTCGCAGGACGAGCTCGAGTGGGCGATCGCGTCCGACGTCTCGTTCTGGGTGTTCGAGCTCGGCCGCCTGCGCGACGCGGCGGAGGCGGCCGCACGCGTCGGTCGGCCGGCTCGCGTGCACCTCGAGCTGGAAACGGGCATGCATCGTACGGGACTCGCGGCGAACGAGCTCGAGGAGGTCGCCGCGATCGTCCGCGCGGGCGCGATCCGGGTCGAGGGCACGTGCACGCACTACGCCGGCGCCGAGAGCGAAGGGAACTTCCTCCGCGTTCAGTCCCAGATCGAGACGTTCCGGACGCGCGTCCACCAGCTCGCGGAGGCCGGTATCGCGCCCGGCAAGCTGCACACCGCGTCTTCCGCCGCGACCTTCCTGTACCCGGAAACCCGACTCGACCTCGTGCGGGTGGGTATCGCCGCCTACGGCTTCTGGCCGAGCCAGGAGACGAAGATGCGGCTGCTGCTCCAGGCGAGCGACATGCGGCACCCCGAACGCTGGAATCCGCTCAGACGTGTGCTCCGCTGGACCACGCGCGTGATCGCGGTCAACGACGTCGACGCCGGCGAGTACGTCGGCTACGGGATGGCGTACCTCACGCCGCGCCCGCAGCGGATTGCCGCGATCCCGGTGGGCTACTACCACGGTTTCGCGCGAGCGCTCTCGAACGTCGGCCAGGTGCTCTTGCGCGGCCGGCTGTGCCCCGTGGTGGGCACCGTGAGCATGAACGTCACGCTCGTCGACGTGACGGACTGCCCCGCCGTCGAGACCGGCGACGAGGTCGTCCTCATCGGCTCGCAGGGGCGACGCGAGATCTCGGTCAGCAGCTTCGGGGACCTCGCGCGCATCCTGAACTACGAAGTGCTCGTCCGGATCCCTCCCGAAATCCCGCGCGTCGTCGTGGACTGACCCTGGAGTTTGTCGATGCACCCGCTCGATCTCGCGATCTTCGTCGTCTACATGCTCGGAATGCTCGGGGTCGGCGCGTACTTCCTGCGTCGCAACGAGAGCGTGGACGACTACTACGTCGGGGGGCGCGGGATGTCCGCCACGCACGTGGGCTTCTCGGTGGTCGCGACCGACGTCGGCGGCGGGTTCTCGATCGGACTCGGCGGGCTCGGCTTCGTGATGGGACTTTCCGGGTCGTGGCTCCTGTTCACCGGCTTCGTCGGCGCGTGGGTCGCGGCGGCCTGGCTCGTCCCGCGGGTCCGAAAGGACCCCCGCCTCGCGCGGGCGCTCACGTTCCCGGACTTCCTCGGCCGCTTCTTCGGCTCCCGGGTGGCACTGCTGGCGGGGATCGTCTCCGCCGTGGGTTACGCGGGGTTCACCGCCTCGCAGATCCTCGCCGGCGCGAAGCTCGCGAGCGGGTCGCTCCCCTCCGTGTCGTTCGAGACCGCGCTGCTGGTCATGGGCGGGGTGGCGATCGGGTACACGGTGCTCGGAGGTCTCAAGGCCGTGATCTACACGGACTCCGTGCAGTGGGCGATCGTGCTCGGCGGACTCACGTTCGTGGCGGTGCCCATGGCGTTCTCCGCGGTCGGCGGCTTCGACGCGATTCGCGCCACCGTGCACCCGGAGCTCCTCTCGCTCTCGAACATCCGTCCCGTGGAGTTCGTGAACTGGATGGTGACGATCGTGCCGATCTGGTTCGTGGGCATGACCCTGTACCAGCGCATCTATGCGTGCCGCGACGAACCGACGGCGCGGCGCGCCTGGCTGCTCGCGGGCGTCCTGGAGTGGCCGCTCATGGCGTTCCTGGGCTCGGTGCTCGGGCTGCTCGCGCGCGTCGCGGCCGACCAGGGCATGTTCGGCGCCTTCGGTGCGGACGGCATCTCGGACGTGGACCCGGAGACCGGCTTGCCCATGCTGCTGCGGACGGTGATGCCGCCGGGGGTGCTCGGCATCGTGCTCGCGGCGTACTTCTCCGCGATTCTCTCGACGGCCGACAGCTGCCTCATGGCCGCCTCCGGCAACGTGGTGAACGACATCATCGAGCGGCGCCGCGGCGACCACCCGTCGGCCGCCCGCACGTTGCGGATGTCGCAGATCGCCACGCTCGTGATCGGAGCGATCGCGTTGCTCCTGGCTTCGCGCATGACGAGCGTCCTCGATCTGATGCTGTACTCGTACGCGCTCATGGTGTCGGGCCTGTTCGTCCCCGTCATCGCGGCGCTCACCGATCGGCGGCCCTCGCCGGTGGCGGCGGGAGCCGCGATCATCGCGGGCGGCGCGACGACGGTCGCGCTCCAGGCCAGCGGCGTCGCGCTTCCCCTGGGTCTCGACTCGAACTGCTTCGGCCTGGCGGTTTCCGCGATCACGTATCTTGCCGTGCGCCGATTCGGGACCGCGACTCTCTCCTCCGTCGATCCCGTCTAGCCCGCCCGGGGTCACATCGCGCATGCTCCCCGCTGCGCGAACGAGCGACGTCCTTCGCATTCCGTAGTGACGCCCGACTCCCGCCGTTCGCCCTCCGGGGCGACGCCAACCCCGAGGACCCGCATGCGCCCGTGGCTCCCCCTGCTGACCGGTCTCGCCCTGCTCGCCGCCACGGCGGCCGCCGCCGACGTGGCCCCGAAGAAGCTCCTGGTCTACTACAGCTGGCCTTCCGTGATTCACGGGGCGCCCGGACCGGCGGATCCCGTGGACCGGTTCGCGGAGTACGAGTACGTCGTCCTCGGCGGCGGTCTCGAGTCCGTCGCCCATCCCGAGCACGCGTTCACGGTGTCCCTCGTGGCGGACCCCCGACTCGCGAACACGAGCGTGTTCGGCTACGTCGACCTGGGTGTCACGAACGGCGGCCAGAATCTCACGCCCGCGCAGATCCAGAGCGCGATCCAGGCGTGGGCCGCGATGGGCGTCGCGGGCGTCCTGCTCGACGATTTCGGCTACGAGTACGGCACGTCGCGCGACCGCCAGAACCAGGCGCTCGACTGGGTGCACGCCGAGGGCCTGTCCGCGATCGCGAACGCCTGGGTCCCGGCCGACGCGTTCGACGCGGCGATTCACCCGCTGAACCCGGGCGGCGCCGCGTCGCACGCGAACGCTTCCGACTTCTATCTCTACGAGAGCTTCCGGATCCGCCTGGACCAGTACGAGACCGAGTCCGAGTGGCGAACGAAGGCGGATGCGCTGGAAGGGTACCGCGCCCAGCTCGGGTTCCGGGTGCTCGGCGTGACGACCACCGCGATCGACGACACCACGAGCTACGACGAGTCGCAGTTCTTTCACGCGTGGTACTCGGCGCTCCTTTCCGGCTACGAGGCGGTGGGGGTCGGCGAGTACGTCTACTCGGCCACCGGCGCGTCGAACGGATGGTCCCCCGTGTACCCGCGACCGGACGTTCTGCCCGGCGAATCGTTCCTCGGACCGATCCAGCAATCCGGATCCGACTACTTCCGCGACACGACGCTCGGCCGGGTCACCGTCAATCCCGCCACGCACACCTACTCGTTCGCCCCCCACTCGACGGCGGCGGTCGCGAGCACGTCGGCGGCGCCCGCGCGCTCGTTTCCCGAACCCTTCCGGGACGACGTCGAGCTCCGTCTCGCGACGCCGGCCGCGAACGTCGCCGACCTCACGCTCTGGGACGTGCGCGGACGGCGCATCCGTACCCTCCGGCCGACGGACGCCGCGCGCGGCGATTTCCGATGGGACGGTCGCGACGAAACCGGTCGCGAGGTGCCGGCCGGAATCTACTTCTGGTCCGCGCGGCACGGCTCCACCCGGACGTCGGGGCGTGTGACGAAGGTCCACTGACGCAATCCGCGACGACGCGTGCGAACGCCCCGGGAGAACGTGGACCCGTGCCTCGCCGACCGTCCGGCTTCTTGAGAGATCTTGGCGGATCCCTCACGCACTCCAACCGGCATGCTTCGTGCGTATCTCCGGAACAGCTTCCCCCGGAGATGCGCTCATGAAAACCAGGTACCTCGGGCTGCTCGTCTCGAGCCTCGCGTTCACGATCGTCGCGTGTGATCCGCAGGACGGCGGCCTCGGCCCCACGTCTCTTCCGAACACGAACGGCAACGGTGGTGGTGGCGGTGGCGGTGCGGGCGACAACTACGTTCCGCGCATCGACGGCGTGTTCCACTTCGCGGTGAGCGCCGATCCCGGGAGCCCGAACGCGACCACGGCGATGGTCGAGCCGGGCCCTCTCGACCTCTACCTGTGGCTCGTGGCCTCGAACATGGGGCTCTCCGCGCTCGAGTGCGATCTGTTCGGCGACGGCGTGGAGTTCCCGGAGACCGACTACTTCACGCCCGCGGCCGACGTGCTGTTCCTGACCTGGGAGGGCTCGGGCGACGTCGATCTCGCGATCGGCGGCTGCCCCGACTCGGCCCGCCTGCTCGGCACGATTCACGCCGTGGCGGGGACGGATTCCGTGACCGTGGCGATCGGTCCCGGCTCGCAGCACGCGGGCGCGGTGGACTGCCACCCGATCGATCCGTGGCTGAACCCGTTCTCGTGTCAGGAATTCGTGGGCGTTCCCGCCGACCCGCCGGCCGGGGAGTAGCGCTCGGTCAGCTCGT
>JAGQIB010000139.1 GCA_020431545.1 Gemmatimonadota bacterium | reverse complement strand
GCGTAGCCGACCGCGATGCGGGCGTCGCCTGGGTACTGCTCGAGCGACTCGGCGACGATCTGGGCGGGGGTCATGTTCGTGGTCATGGTCGTTGCTCCTCTGCGGCCAATCTTATGCGTGCACCCGCGCATTACAACAGGAATCGACGAATTCTTGCCTGGATCTTGAGCGGCTCCGGATGCAGGATGCGTGCGCGCTTAGAGGCTTTACACGTTCGCGGAGGATGGACATGGCGAACCGGACGAGGGTTACGGCAAGCGGGCTCTACAAGAGGAAGGGCAGGAAGCCGCACTACGCGAAGGTCAAGGACGCTCGTGGGAAGTGGGTCGAGAAGAGCTTCGGCACCGACAAGAGGACCGCGGAGGCGATGCTCGCGCGGTACCGGAACGAGGCGGAGCTATCTCGGGCCGGCCTGACGGACGTCCTCTCGATGGACGCACCTCTCGAGGTCATCCGGGATCGCTACGTCGTCGAGCTGCGGACGAGCGGTAAGAGCGCGCAGCACGTCGAGCGCGTGGAGAGGTCGTGGCGCCGCCTCTTCGCCGCGTTTCCGTCGC
Organism: Gemmatimonadota bacterium; assembly: GCA_020431545.1. Classification (GTDB taxonomy): domain Bacteria; phylum ARS69; class ARS69; order ARS69; family ARS69; genus JAGQIB01. The sequence goes on along the minus strand of JAGQIB010000139.1, from coordinate 3,155 downwards.
TGACCACGGTGCGGCACCTCGCCACGGACATCGTGCTCGGATTCCGGTCCTCGCTCGTCTCGCACGGCCTCTCGCACGGGACCGTGAACAACGCCGTGGGGCACATCACCGGCGCACTGCGGTGGGCAGAGGCGTGCCAGATCATCGGCCGCAACCCCGTCGGCCAGGTGAAGAGGCTCGACCGCGAGGGAAAGCACCGCCGCCGCGTCCGGCGCGCGCTGACCCCGGCCGAGATCGAGAAGCTCATCGCCGCGGGCCGTGCCGAGGACGAGCGGCTATACCGCCGCGTCACTCGGAGGACGCCCCTTATGCTCATCCTGATCGAGACGGGCATGCGCCGGAACGAGGCCGCGTCGCTCCGATGGGAGGACATCGTCGAGACGCCGGACGGGTTCGAGCTGCGCGTCCGTGCCGAACGCACCAAGACCGACGAGGCTCGCTCGTGCCCGATCTCCGGCGAGCTGGCCGCCGAGATCCTCGGCATGCGCTCGGAGGGGGCTCCGATCCTGGGGCGTCTCCCGCGGGATGATGATCCCGTGTTCCCGTCGCGCGAGGGTGGGGGGCTCACGGGGTGGGCCCTGCGCGACTGGCTCCACCGCGTCATCGAGAGGTCCGGCGTCCCGATCAAGACGGCCGAGGGCGTCGTCGACTTCCACACGTTCCGGACGACCTTGGCCACCGACCTCGTGCGCGAGGGCGTCGATCATCACACCGTCATGGCGATCCTGGGGCATCGGGACCCGACGATGGTCCGCCGGTACTACGCCGACCTCGAGCTCTCACCGAAGCGGCGCGCGGCCGAGCAGGTGCTCCGGCGGCGCCGCGAGGAGGCGTAGACGTGTGGCCAGGTTGTGGCCACACGGTCCGAGGCGGTCGTAAGTCGTTGCGGAGTAAGCTCGCGCGCGTTGGCGCACCGGTCCAGCTTCAACCGGTGTCTCTTTTGGGTAATGCGGCCATAAACGCATTCCCTTTCGACCGCAAGCCTGTGTCGCGAAACGCATTGCGAATCCGCTCGCCGAGACGTGTAATCCATCCGTCCACGCACCGTGCGTGGAATAAAGGCGGGTTCCGCTGCCCCGTCATGTGGCCAGTTTGTGGCCAAGGTCACTTCCCCCGGGCCCGCTCGAGCGAGGCCTGAGCTGCCACGCGCTCGGCTTTCAGCCGCTGGAGCTGGTCCGGTTTGAGGACGACCCGAAGCGCCGCCTCGGTGGATCGGATCCACGCCTGGAGCCGGTTGTGCTCGGTCCTGTCCACGCACCATGCGTCCAGCAGTGCGACCCGCTCCTCGTCGCTCGCCTCGGCGACCTCGCACAGGGCCTCGGCGGAATCCCACCCGACCGAGCCGGGAATCCGCATGCCGGACTGGATCGTGTTCCGGCTGACGCCGAGCCGCTCGGCGAGGTCGCCTTGGCTGATCCCCTGCGCCTTGCAGGTCTCCTTGACCATCGCCGCCCACCGCTCGCCGAACTCCGTTCGTTCCGCTATCGCGCTCCTCGCTTCTGCCTCGTGACGGGCCCAGGGTGCCGCGCGGCGATTCTCGTGGCAAGCGCGGAATCGCGTTGTAATGCGCCCATGAACGCATTAGCATCGCGACCATGCGATCCATCTCGACAATCGGCTGGTCCGACATCGCTCGCGTCCTCGGCGTCCACCGGGACACCGCACAGCGGCGGTGGAGGGCCGAGAAGGGCAACGGGCCGCTCTCCCGCATCATCGGCTTCGGAGGCCCCGACCGGGCCAAGCCCGTGGCGGTGACGGACGACCTGGAGAAACTCCGCGACGCCTGGGGCGGCGAATCACACGAGGCGATCACCAACCGGACGCAGCTCGCGAGGGCGATGGGGTGCTCCGCCGAGCACCTGCGCGACTGGCTCGCGGCCGACCGGAGCCTCTCGCGTCTGGTCCGAGAGATCAGCCCGCACGTCATCGAGGTCGACGCCGAGGAGATGCGGCGCGCGATCCGCAAGCTGCCGCGCAAGCCGCGGCGGAGGCGGGGAGCGTGAGCCGGCCGCCGGACGAGATGATCGAGCGCACCTTCCGCGTGCTCCGCCGGACGATGCACGGGCACACCGTCTGGGACGCCTTCTCGATCCGCGGTCTTGGCGGGCGCCTGGACCCCAGAGCGTCCCACATCGTCGGCGACTTCACGACCCGCGAGAAGCACTACGCGAAGGCCAAGGCGACGGCGATCCGGTGCGCGAAGAGGTGGCTTGCGGAGCACCCCCGATGAGGCTCGGCGACCACGACCGCGCGGACGGCAACCCGCGCGACGAGGCTCTCGACCCGGGCATCCGCCGCGCTGTCCGCGTGCTCCAGTTTGCCGGAGTCGAGACCTTCGAGTCCTGCGAGGGCGGGGAGGGGCACGCATTCCACCAGCCCACCATCCGCTTCCACGGCGGCGCGCCGGCGGGCTACCGCGCGGTCTCCGCGGCGCTCGAGCACGGGCTCCGGGTCGATGCCCTCCGCCGCTACTGGACGGTGATCGACGGCGAGCTCACGGGGCCGTTCTGGGAGCTCACCCTGCACGCCGACGGCTCGACGACGTGAGCAAGTCCGCCTTCATGGTCCAGGTCCGCGGGCCCGAGTCTGGCAACGAGTGGGTCACGTGGTGGCCGCCGCTCGGGAACCCGCCGCCGATCGGCAACCACCCGAGCGCCGAACGGATCAAGTCGCGGAAGGGCTTCCGCGAGCGCGAGGCGAAGAAGTGGGCGCGCGAGCTCGTGGCGCCGGTCCGCGGCTACGCCGGCCGGTGCGGCGACGACAAGCGGCCGGGCGTGCGGATGGGGAAGGGCTTCGACCCGTTCCGCCCATGGGTCTGGCAGGTCGGGTGCTCGATCACCGCGAGCGGCTACGGGATGGACGACCGTGACGTGCGCGTCGCGCGGTTCGAGAGGACGTGGAACCGGTACGAGGAGGACGACGATGGATGACGCGACCACCAAGCCGGACGACGCGACGGACGCGGAGGTCCACATCGAAGACCTCTACCTGACCGACGCTCGCATCTGCTCCGGATGCCTTCACGGCGTCGGCGACATGTGCAACACGCCGGGTTGCGTCTTCATCCGCCAGAAGCCGCCGACCTGCGAGTTCGGAACGCTCCTCCGCGTCATCGAGTCGAACGGATACCGGGTCTCGCGCGACGGCTCCGGGGG
>JAGQIB010000138.1 GCA_020431545.1 Gemmatimonadota bacterium | reverse complement strand
GCGAGGCGCTGGCCGCGGCCCGGCGGCACCGCGATCCTCGTCGTCGCGGTGCTGGGCAGCCTCGCGAACTTCGCCCCGCTCTCCAAGGGCATCGACGCGCGTCGTCGGGAGCTCGTGGAGCTGTTCGCGCTCGAGCACACGGAGAGTCCCTCGAACTCGCGGCACTTCCTGCTCGCCACGACGCTCGATCAGATCCAGGCGTCGCCGGAGCTCGCGGAGGCACTCGGGGAGTCCCCGAGCCCCGAGCACGCGAACCTCGCGTTCGTGCTGTGGGCGCAGAGCCCGCTGCCGAACGTGCAGGGGGGGTGCTATCTCCGCCTGCTCGACGCGAACGGGCGGGCGTTCTCCACGTTCAGTCTCGGTTTCCCGCCCGAGCTCCGCGCGGCGGAGGGACCGGACCAATCGAGTCCGCACTTCCGGCGCGAGGAGATCGGCCCGGATCGCGTCGACGTCTACTCCGACACGATCGGCATCGGGCGCGGCGAGCGGGCGCTCGGTCGCGTGGAGCTCTCGATGGCCTACTTCGACGATTTCAGCCGTCCGCGCGGCGCGGCCTCGTCCACGCCGGCGCTGTTCACGAACCTCGCGGCCCCGGACGAGTTTCTCCGCTTCCGTCGCGAGGTGCCGGATCGGGTGGATCGCTACCGCGGGGATCTCCTCGTCTCGTCCACGGACCCGGAGGGCGGACTGGGCCGCGTGGTGCCGTCGATCATCGTGCAGGCGCTGGCCGGGCCGTCCGTCGGCGGCCGCTGGGTGGAACGTCGCATCGGCGGGCGACTGTACGACGTGTACTGCGTTCGCGAGCGCGATGGCGAGCTCACGGTCGGGTACCTCACGTTCGGGATCGAGCGCACCGGCTGGCTCGACGCGGCCTCGCTTCTGGCACGCGCGGGACTCGTGACGCTCGTGCTCGCGTCCGGCATGGTGGCGTTCCTCATGGCGTTCGCGTGGATCGTGCCGGCTTCGTCCTCGGAGCGGCTGTCCCTGCCGGCGCTCGGCTTCCGCGAACGCGTGATCGGCGGTTTTCTGATCGTGTCGCTGCTGCCCACGGTCCTGCTCGGTTTCGCGGGACGTCGGCTGTTCGTCGACGAGAAGCGTCGCGAGTTCCAGAGCGCACTCGAGGAGGATCTGCGGGTCGCGGTGGGACTGCTCGGTCGTCGGCTCTCCGATGCGGCCCGCAACGTCGCGTCGTCGGCCGAGGTGGCCGGAGTGGTGGAGGATCCCGGCGGCTACCAGGTGCTGTCGAGCCCCGCGTCCGTCGACGGGGTCGTGTTGCTCGCCGCGAACGGGCAGATCCTCGCCTCCAGTCGCTCCGCGAATCTCGACGTCGCGATCTCCGGCGCGGGGGGCGCGCTCCCACCCGGTGCGACCGAGTTCTTCCGGCGGCGCGGCGCGGAGATCTACGCGTGCGCGACCGTGCCGGTGACGAGGGCGGAATCCGAGTCCGGCCGGGGGCGGGGCGCGACCGTGCTGACGTTCCAGCGGATCGACGGTCTGCTCGCGACGGAGCTCGAACGTCGAACGGGATCGGCGGTCAGCTTCTTCGCGGCGGGAGTTCTCGCCGCCACCTCCAAGCCGGAACTCTACCAGGCCGAGATCCTGTCGGATCTCCTCGAGCCGCTCGCGTACCTGAAGGTCGAGCTGGAGGGCGCCCGGCGCACGCTGCTGGAGAGCCGGGTGGGAGCGACGTCGTTCCTCTCCAGCTACGCGCCGCTCCCGGGCGCGGACGGCGAGGTCGTCGCGACGCTCGCGACGCTCGCTCCGTTCCAGGGCGGGGGGCTGGACCTCGAGGCGTCGCTGATCCTGTCGCGGATCTACTTCCTGTGCCTCGCCGTCTTCACGGCCGCGATCGCGGCCGCCGTGGTGCTCGCGAGCCGCCTCACCCACCCGATCTCCGCGCTCACGGCGGGCGCCGAGAGTCTCCGGGCCGGGGCGCTCGGTCACCAGATCCGCACGCGTGCGAGCGGCGAGATCGCGCGACTCGTGCGTTCGTTCAACTCGATGTCCACGCGGCTCGCGGAGTCCGAGGCGCGTGATCGCGAGCGTCGCGAGTACATCGAGGCGATCATCCGCCACGTGGGATCGGGGGTCGTGAGCTTCGACGCGGAGGGTCGGGTCGCGACCGTGAACGACGCGGCCGGTCGCATCCTCGGCGTGGATCCCGCCCGCCTGATCGGACATCGCGAGGCGGACACGGAGGTGGGACCCGCGTTCCGCACGCTGCTCGCCGCGGTGGAGCCGGTGCGGCGCGGCGAGCGCGAGGAGGTCGTGCACGAAGTCGAGGTCGCGCCGGTCGCGGGCGAGACGAGCGAGGAGTCGACGGGCGAAGACGGAGAGCTTCGCATGCTGCGCCTCGTGGCCACGCGTCTCGTGGACTCGGAGGGAAACGCGCAGGGCGCGGTGGCCGTGTTCGAGGATCTCACCGATCTGATCCGATCCAAGAAGATCACGGCCTGGGCGGAGATGGCGAGACAGGTGGCGCACGAGATCAAGAACCCGCTGACACCGATGAAGCTCTCGGCCCAGCATCTGCAGCAGGCCTGGCGCGATCGTCATCCGAAGCTCGAGCAGATCCTCATGGAGTCGACGGACACGATCATCGACCGCTGCGAAGCGTTGCGGAGGATCGCCATCGAGTTCTCGGACTACGCGCGCATGCCCGGCCGCCACATTCGCCGCGAGGATCTCGCCGACCTCGTACGAGAAGCGCGCCGTCTGTACGGAGACACGGAGGAGCGCCAGGTCCGCTTCCAGGTCGAAGTCGGCGACGAGAAGCTCTGGACCCGGGTCGATCGCGACGAGGTCATGCGTCTGTTCATCAACCTGTTCGAGAACTCGATCCAGGCGATGCCGAAGGGCGGGCAGCTCGAGGTGGAGGCGGAGCGCCGCAACGGCAACGCGGAGGTCCGGATCCGGGACACCGGGCAGGGAATCTCTCCCGAGAACATGCGCCGGATCTTCGAGCCGAGCTTCTCCACGAAGACGGGCGGGGCGGGACTCGGCCTGCCGATCTGCAAGGCGATCATGGAGGACTACGGCGGGACGATCGACATCTCGAGCGAGACCGGTTCGGGAACGACCGTGACCCTGCGTTTCCCGGTGGACGAGACCGGCGTCTCCGCCGCCGGGGCGTGAAGCCGGCCGGATCTGCGTTCGCCTCCGCAGGAGATGGGCGGGGATTCCCGCGGGGCGCCGATCCGGGAACCGGCCGCCGCCTGGGGGGTGGTATCCTGCACGAGTCCGTTCTCCCGGAGGTCGTGGTGCGCCCATTCCCGCTTTTCCGGCCCGCGATCCCCGTCGCCCTGGTCCTCGTGCTGGGGGGCGTCGGGAGCCTCGGCCCCGCGGCGGCGGCGCCCTCGGACGGGCCCGGCCCGGCGGTGCGCCTCGCCCGGCTGCACTACGGGGGGGGCGGGGACTGGTACGCGAATCCGACGTCGCTGCCGAATCTCGCGAAGGCCCTGCGCGAGCGCCTCCGGATGGACGTGGAGATCGAAGAGGGGCGCCCCGGGGTCCTGGACGACGACTTGTTCGATCACCCCTTCATCCACATGACCGGCCACGGAAACGTACGTTTTACCTCCGAGGAGGCCGAGCGGCTGAGATGGTATCTGGTGCACGGAGGCTTCCTGTTCGCCGATGACAACTACGGGATGGACGAGTCGTTCCGGCGCGAGATCCGGCGGGTGTTCCCCGACGCGGAGCTGACGGAGCTGCCGTTCGACCACGAGATCTTCCACAACGTGTACGAGTTCGCGCAGGGAGCACCGAAGATCCACGAGCACCACGGCGGTCCCCCGAAGTCGTTCGCGATCTTCCACGAGGGTCGTATGGTCGTGTTCTACACGTACAACACGGACATCGGCGACGGACTGGAGGACCCCGACGTGCACGAAGATCCTCCCGCGGTGCGCGAGCAGGCGCTTCGCATGGCGATCAACGTGGTGGCCTACGCATTGACTCACTGATCCGAAACCCGGTCCCCCTCGAGACTTCCGGCGGTAAGACATGACGGAGCAGGGAAAGAGACTCGTCGAGATCGCGCGGGGCCTCGGTCGCCACCAGACGGGGCGACTGCTTGCTGCGGCTGCACTGCGCGGCCTCGGGGCGGCCCTTCTCGCGCTCGTCGCGCTGTTGCTGCTCGATCGCGTGCTGCCGGATCCGGCGCTCGGAGGCGTGGGCGCGTGGGTTCGGGCCACCGGGTGGGGCGCGGTATGGCTGGTCCCTATCGTGGTGTTCGGTGTCGCGGTGGCCCGGCGGTGGCCGGCCCTGCGCGACCTGACGGAATCCGCGCGCCGCACCGAGGCCGAGAGCGAATCGCTGCGCGAGCAACTCGTCCCCGCGCTGCAGGTGCTCTCGGTGCGGGAAGACCGCCGCACGGGGTACTCCACCGACCTCGTGGACGCGTTCGTCGATCGCACGGTGGATGCCGTGGGCGCGGTGCGGCCGGCCGAGCTCGGGTACAACGCCTCGGTCCGACGGGGAGCGGCCTGGTTCGGCGCCGGTGCTCTGGCCGTGGCCGCGATTCTCGCGGTGCTGCGCCCCGCCGGTTTCGCGGAGGGACTCGGCCGGCTGACCGGGGCGCGGGACTGGCTCGGCCCGCGGGCGGCGGCGATGTTCACCGTGAGTCCGGGCGACGTCTCGCTGCCGCGCGGCGAGGCGCTCGACGTTTCCGCCGAGGTCGCGCACGCCGTGATCCGGAAAGGACACGCGGAGGCGACGCTCGAGTGGCGCGACGACGCGGAAGCCGAGTGGCGTCCGATCGCCCTGGAGGCGGAAGCGGAGCAGACGCGCGAGGCCACGCGCGACGTCGCCTCGGCGGCGACGTTCGACCATCGATTCCCGCGCGTGAATGAATCGTTCCAGTACCGTTTCCGTCACGGGAACGCCGCATCGCGGATCTTCGACGTGCGCGCGATGGCCCGTCCGAGTCTCGCGATCGAGGAGGTCCGCTACCGTTACCCCGAGTACACCGGCCTTCCGGAGCGAGTCGTGCAGGACGGGGCGGGAGATCTCGCGGCCGTCAAAGGAACCGTCGCCCGGGTGCTCGCGCGATCCACGAACCCGGTGGCCGAGGGCCTGGCCGAGTTCGGGGACAGCACGAGCGTGGCGCTCGAGGCCGTCGACACCGAGCACGTCGCGCTGGAGATTCCGCTCGTCGAGTCCGGGACCTACCGCCTTCGCATCACCGACGAGCTCGGGCTCACGAATCCGAATCCGCTCGAGTACGGAATCCGCGTCCTCTCCGACGAGGCCCCGTTCGTCCGGTTGCTCGAACCGGGAGAGGATCGCGACCTCCCCGAGTCGATGCGGATCGACCTTCGCTACTCCGCCGTGGACGACTACGGCGTGGGACGCGTGACCCTCGTGTACGAGCTCGACCGGCGCCCCGGCGAAGAGCTCCGCGCGGACCTTCGCCCCGGATCGCTGGGGAGCCGCGAGGTCACGGAGTCGTTCGAGTGGGACCTCTCGCCGCTCGACCTGCTGCCGGGAGACACCGTGTCGTACTGGATCGAGGTCCGCGACAACTGCGAGATCGACGGTCCGCACACGGCCCGCACGCGCTCTTACGTGCTCCGATTCCCGACGCTCGGCGAGATCTTCGCGGAGATCGAGGATCAGGGTCAGTCGTCCATCGACGATCTGAAGGATCTCGCGGACGAGGCGAAGAAGGTGGAGCAGAAGGTCGAGGAGATCTCGCGCGAGACCCTGAAGAAGGGCGACAGCAAGTGGGAGGATCGCCAGGAAGTCGAGCAGGCGCTGGAGTCGCAGCAGCAGCTCGCGGAGGAGCTCAAGAAGATCCAGGACGACATCCAGGAGAACCTCGAGCGTCTCGCGGAGTCCGAGTTCATGACGGACGAGGCCGTCCAGAAGATGCAGCAGATCCAGAAGCTGCTGGACGAGGTCGCGACCACGGAGATGAAGGAGGCGCTCGAGAAGCTGCGCGCCGCGATGGAGGAGGCGAATCCGCAGCGGATGCAGGAGCAGCTCGCGGACTTCCAGAAGTCGCAGGACGAGCTCATGAAGCAGCTCGATCGCGTGATGGAAAACCTGAAGCAGTTCCAGATGGAGGAGAAGCTCAAGGCCGCGGTCCGCCAGATGGAGGAGCTCGCCGCGCAGCAGGAGCGCGTGAACGACGAGCTCGCCCAGCTCGATCGCGGGGCGGAGGAGGAGACCGCGGAGGACTCGAAGCAGGCGGACTCTCCGGATGCCGGCGACGAGAAGGCGGGGGAGGAGAAGACGGGCGAGGAGGGACCGTCCCCGGAGGAGCAGGCCGCGAACGAGGAAGCCGCCGGCGAGGAAGGCGCGAACGAAGAGGGCAAGGACGCCGATTCGGAGAAGTCCCCGGCGGATCAGAAGGAGCAGCTCGCGGACGCGAGCGACGCCGAGAAGTCGCCGGAAGACTCGAAGAGCGCCGAGAGCCGGTCCGGCAGCGAGTCGGAGAAGCAGGATGGTGAGCAGGGCGAGAGCGGCGAGCAGTCCGAGGAGTCCAAGAGCGACGCGGACCAGTCGAAGCTCGACCAGCTGGCCCGCGAGGAGAAGTCCCTCTCGGAGGAGGCGAAGCGTCTCGAGCAGGAGCTGAAGGAACTCGCGGAGATGGTCCAGGAGCTCCGCGACAGTCAGGACTCCCAGATGATGGACGGGATGTCCAAGCAGATGAACGAGTCGCAGGTGCCGCAGACCATGGAGGACATGGCCGAGAGCATGGAGGGCGGCAACCAGCAGGACGCGAAGGAGCAGGGCGAGAAGGCGCTGACCGAGCTCCGGCAGATGCTCGCGCAGCTGTCGGCCGGGGCGTCGATGATGCAGATGCGTCAGATGGAGATCAGCCAGGCGGCGATCAACCGGGCGGTGCGGGACCTGCTCTCCGTGTCCGACGATCAGGAGCTGCTCGCGAAGATGCTCGGCACGATTCCGCGCAACACGACCTCCGCGACCCGCGCGTTCGCCGACGAGCAGTACCTGCTGATCCGCGGCGCGGAGCGGGTGGAGTCGATGCTGGAGGAGGTCGCGAAGGACACGCCGCTCATGGAGTCGGAGATCGGTCGCCAGCTCGGCGAGGGCCTCGACTCGATGCGCGACGCGGCGTACGGGCTGGAGAACGGCGCGGTCCAGATGGCGCACGACGACGGCCAGGAAGCGATCGATCAGGTCAACGCCGTCGTCATCGCGCTGCTCCGTACGGTGGAGTCGATGTCGCAGTGCTCGAGCGGCCAGCCGATGCCGGGTGGAATGCAGCAACTGCAGGAGCTCTCGCAGGATCAGCAGCGCCTGAACGAGGCGCTCCAGAAGCTCCGGCGCGAGGGAGGCCAGTCGCTGGATCACCGCCTCCAGGCTCAGCTGGATCAGCTCGCGGGCGAGCAGAAGCGGATCCAGGAGCAGCTGCAGCAGCTCCTGGAGGACTCTCAGGGCGGCGAGGGAACGCTCGGTCGCCTCGACGACGTCTCGAAGAAGCTCGAGGACGTGGCGCGTCGGCTCGCCGAGGGCGACGTCTCCGACGAACTGCTCCGCGACCAGGACTGGGCGCTCACGCGGCTCCTGGATTCGCAGCGCTCCATGCGCGAGCGCGACCTCGGACGCGAGCGCAAGTCGGAGACGGGCGAGACGCTCGCGGATCTCTCCTCGCCGGACGAGCTGCCCAAGAGCCTCGAGGAGAAGGAGCGCGACCTGCGCGAAGACCTTCTCAAGGCGCTGGACCGTCGCTATCCTCCGAAGTACGAGGAGCTCATCAAGCAGTACTTCCGCTCGCTTTCCCGCGAAGGGACGACCGAGCTGCCCTGATCCGATCGAGGTCCCGGATGTCCCGGTCCGTCGCGTCCGGAGCGCTCGTCGCGCTCGTGGCACTCGTCGTCTACGTGGCGACCTCGTGTCCCACGATCTGGGTCGGAGACTCGGGTGAGCTCGCGTCCGTCGCGGCGCGATTCGGCGTCGCGCACCCGCCCGGCTATCCCACGTGGACTCTGCTGGCGCGGACTGCCGTGGAGCTGTTGCCCTCCCTCGAGCCCGCCCGCGCCACGAACCTGCTCTCGGCCGTCTCCGGCGCAGCGGCGGTCTTCGCGCTCGCACTACTGCTGGCGGCACTCACGGGGCGCGTCGTCAGCGCGGCCGCGGTGGCGCTGGCGTTCGGCCTCGCTCACGCCGTGTGGTCCACGTCCACGGTCACCGAGGTCTACTCGCTGAATCTCGCGTTCACGGCCGCGGCGCTCGCGGCCGCCGTCGTGGCACGTCGCGGACGGCCTCTCCTGTTCCTGCTCGCGGCGTACCTGCTCGGGCTCGGCTCCGGGAATCACCCGTTCGTCCTGCTCGCCGGGCCGCCCGTGCTCGCGCTGGCGCTGCTACCGAACGCGCGCGCCGCCGAGTCGACGTCCCTCCGCGTCGCGCGCACCGGCGGCATGGCGCTCGCGTTTCTCCTCGGCCTGACCGTGTACGTCGTGTTGCCGCTGCGTGCCGCGAGCGGCCCCGAGATCCACTGGGGGGAGCTGCGGTCGTTCGCGGACGTGGTCGATCATGTCCTGCGCACGCAGTACGGCGGGCTCGGCGAGGCGGACGCGAACGCGCCGCTCGCGGTGCGTCTCGCTCTCGCGCTCCGGGTCGTGCTCGCGAGCGCGCCGCCGCTCGTGCTGATTCTCGCCCTGGTCGGACCCGTGATCGCGTGGCGCGCGGGGCACGCCAAGCGGGCGGGACTCGTGGTGCTGTTCGCGTTCCTGAGCGGGCCGGTCGTGGCGCTGGCGTTGCGTTACCAGAACACGTTCCGCGACGAGTCCGTGATCACGCCGTTCTTCCTGCCGGCGGTCCTCGCCACGTTCCTCGCGGCCGGCCTCACGGTGGCGGCGATCGAGGACCTGCTGGCGCGTCGCGTTCGCGGCGCTCCGGGCATCGCACTGCGGGGCGCGCTGCTCGCCACGCTCCCGCTCACGCTGGCCCTCGCGAACCGGACGGACTGCGATCGCCGGAACGAGACCTTCGCGGCCGAGTGGGGGCAAAGGGTGCTGGAGTCCCTGCCGGCGGGCGCGCGCCTCGTGGCGATCGGCGACAACGCCACGTTCAGTCTGCTGTACGAGCACGTCGTGCGCGGCGTCCGCCCGGACGTGAAGCTCGTGGATCACTCGCAGAATCTTCTCGTATCCGCCTGGGGCGACGACTTCGTCGCGCTCGATCGTCGCGAGCGACGTGCCCGGCGCTCCGCCCGGGAGCTCCAGTTCGTGTTCCAGGATCGCGCCACGCCGCTCTTCTACACGGAGGAGTTCGACCTGCAGGATTTCGGGGGCTGCCGCCTCGTGCCCGCGGGGGCCGTGCTCGAACTCGTGCGTCCGGGGGACCGGGCGAGCGAGATCGCGTGGGAGCCGAGGCCGATCCCGCGCGTGGACGCGACGGACTATCTCGCGTGCCTGCTCGCGGCGCTCACCGGTGTCCGGGAGGGGACGTGGCTCGCGTCGCTCGGCCGGACGGAGGAGGCGCACGATCGCTTCGTGGCTGCCGCCGAGCCGGCCGCGCGCATCCCGGCCGTTCTGCGCCTGCTCGGCGGGCGGCACCTCGAGCTCGGCGACGTGTCGCTCGCGGAACGACGTTTTCGGGACGCGCTCGCGCTCGCGCCGGACGACCGCGACGCGCTCTACAACCTCGCGCTGCTGGACCTGAACGCCGGTCGGCCGGAGGATGCGCTCCGCGGGTTCGAACGACTCGAGAACGTGGACCCGCCGGAGCCGGAGGTCGAGCTCGCGCACGCGGTCGCGCTGGTGGAGGCGGGCCGTCTGCCGGACGCCGCGGCCCGTCTCGAGCGCGTGCTCGCCGCGGAGCCGGATCTGGCCGCGGCGCGCCGGGCCCGGGACGCCGTGCAGCGTGGCATCTCGCTCGGCGGGGAGGCCGGACTCGCCGAAGCGCGGGCGGGACTCGGCGAGCTCTCCGTGGGCGGAACTCTCCAGCTCGCGGGGAAGTATGTGGAGCGTGCCGACTGGGAGCGGGCGATCGAGCTGTACCGGGAGGCCCTGCGGCGGGCCCCGGAGAGCCCGGCCGCGGCCCACGGCCTGGGCTTTGCGTGCCTGCAGGCCGGGCGATACGTCGATGCGGCCGCCGGATTCCGGCGACAGCTCGAGCTCGAGCCCGGCAGTGCGGAGGCCCGAAACGGCCTCGCCTACGTGTTCGCGATCACCGGCGACAGCCTGGGGACCGCGGAGCGGCTCGTGACCGAGGCGCTGGAGCTGAGCCCGGAAATGGCCGCTTATTGGAACGACACGCTCGGTTGGGTACGCTACCGGTCCGGCGATGCGCACGGCGCGCTCGAGGCGTTGCTCCGGGCAGACACCGGATTGCCGCCGGAGGACGTCCCGTCTCGCGCGGAGACCGAGTATCACCTCGGGGTCGTGCTCGCGGCGCTCGGTCGAGCCTCCGAGGCCGCGGAGTACTTCCGGCGGAGCCTCGGGCGTACGGACACGGGAGCGTGGGTGCCCGACCTGCGGGCGCGGGCCCGGGAACTGGGAATCGAGGGGGACTCTTGAGGACTCGGACACTGCGGTTCGCCGCTCCCTGGATCGCCGTCGCGTGCCTGCTCCTCGCGGCCCCCGCGCGCGCCCAGAACGACGCGGATCCGGATGCGCTCGTCCGCAACCGGCTGCACCTCGCGAGTCAGTACGTGCGGGAGCAGCGAATCGAGGAAGCGCTCGATCTGTACCGTCAGGTTTACGAGACACACCCGGATCATCCCAAGGCGCTGCGCGGTCTCAAGAACTGCCTGCTGGAGCTCAAGCAGTACGACGAGTTGCTGCGCGTGATCCGGCGCGAACTCGAGGCCACGCCGGATCATCCGGCCCTGCTCGAAGAGCTCGGCACCGTGCTCGCCCAGGCGGGCGATCGCACCGCCGCGACCGAGGCGTGGAGGAAGATCCTCCGGGTCCAGCAGGGTTCCCGCGGCGCGTACTCGATGGTCGCGGATCTCATGATCCGCAACCGGCTGCTGGATGAGGCGCTCGACGTGTACGCGGAGGCGGATTCCCTGTTCCCCTCGAGCTTCACGCGCCAGAAGGCGGCGCTGCACGAGCTCCGGTTCGAGTTCGACCGCGCGACCGCGGAGTACCTGAGCTACCTCGACACGTCGCCGACCGCGCTCTCCTACGTGGAGGGCCGGCTGCTCCGCATCGGCGAGGCGGAGGATGGCCTGCTCCCGGTGATTCGCCGGGTGGCGGCGTGGAGCGAGACCCCGGCACCGCCGGGAATGGGCGCGGGGCGCGCGATCGTCTCGCGGAAGCTGCTCGGGGATCTCTATCTGGAAGCCGGGGATCACGAGAACGCGCGCAAGGAGTACTTCCGCCTCGTGGACGAGGCGCCGCAGCAGGCCGCGTCGCTGCTCGTGTTCGGCAAGCGCTGCCAGTCCGACGGGAAGTTCGAGACGGCGATCCGTGTGTTCGAGCGCATCGTGGACGAGGTCTCGGACGCGCGGGCCGTGCCGAGCGCCCTCACGGAGATCGCGACGAGCCAGCGCGAGCTCCGGCGCTACGAGGACGCGATCGCCACGTACCAGCGGCTCATCGACGACTGGCCGGAGACGGATTTCGCGCTCGCGGCTCGCTACGAGATGGCGCGCACGCTGCGCGACGGTCTCGGCCGCGCGAGCGAGGCGGAGGAAGTGTTCCGCGCTCTGATTGCACGCGGCCAGGGCCCGTGGGCGGAGGCGGACCCGCAGTTCGAGGTCGCCGAGTGCGCGGTGTGGGAAGGCGACCTCGAGCGCGCCCGGGGCATCTACGCGGCGATCGGCGCCCGGGAGTTCTCGGAGCCGACGCACGAGCGGGCCCTGTTCGAGGAAGGGCGCGCGAACTTCTACGCGGGCGACTTCGCGGTGGCGGACTCGCTGTTCAAGCAGGTGGCGCAGCGATTCCCGCGCGGCGAGCACGTCAACGACGCGCTGGAGTTCTCGATCCTCCTGAACACGAATCCGGACGACCCCGCGGTGCTCGGCGAGTACGCGGGCGCGCGGCTCGCCCTGCGCACGAACCGGCCGGGCGAGGCGAATCGACGTCTGGAGGCGCTTCTCGCCGCTCATCCCGGGGCGGCGATCACCGACGAATCGTGGCTGCTCGCCGGCGAGGCCCATCGGGCCGCCGGCGAGCCGCAGCGCGCGCTGACCGCGCTCGAACGTGCCGTGGCGGAGGCCCAGGTTCCGGATCTCGCCGCGGACGCGCGGCTGCTCCGCGCGACGATCTTCGCGGAGGATCTCCACGATCGCGCCACCGCGCTCGCCGAGTGCGAAGAGCTCCTCGTGGCGTTCCCCGAAACGCTGGCGGCGGACCGCGCGCGCGAGCGCGCCGCCGAACTCACGAGGATGATCCCATGACGCGCCACCGCACCGTGTCGATCGCGCTCGCCTGCGTACTCGTTCTTCTCGGCCCGTCGCTCGTGGCCGCGAAGATGCTGGTTCCGATGGACCTCACGCAGAAGAACCACCTCAAGGCGTACGGGCTCGCGTTCTGGAGTCTCACCCAGGGCTCGAACGTCGAGTGGCTCCTGAACTACCGCGGTGGCGCATTCCTGATGGAAGATCTCGAGATCCTGCGTCGTCGCGCGGTGATCATGGGCGTCACGTTCGAGGAGATCTCCCCGGGCAACGAAGCGTCGATCCGCAAGGAGATCGAGAGCGAGAACATGGAGGCGGTGCTGCTCGAGAAGCCGCCGCGCGTCGCGATCTACACGCCGCCCGACAAGCAGCCCTGGGACGACGCGGTCACGCTCGCGCTCACCTACGCGGAGGTACCGTACGACACGATCTGGGACGAGGATGTCCTGGACGGACGTCTCTCGGAATACGACTGGCTGCACCTGC
>JAGQIB010000137.1 GCA_020431545.1 Gemmatimonadota bacterium | reverse complement strand
ACACCGACAGGCCCGAGTGCGCCTTGGCGATGTTGTTGATGAGCTCCATCATGTTCACAGTCTTGCCCACGCCGGCGCCGCCGAACAGACCCGTCTTGCCGCCCTTCACGTACGGGGCGAGCAGGTCCACGACCTTGATGCCGGTCTCGAAGATCTGCGTCTTCGGCTCGAGGTCCTTGAACTCCGGCGCCTGACGGTGGATCGGGAGACGGCCCGTCTGCGCGATCGGACCCTTCTTGTCGATCGGCTCGCCGAGCAGGTTGAACACGCGTCCCAGCGTGGCCTCGCCGACGGGCACGGACACCGGAGCGCCCGTGTTGTGGATCGGCATGCCGCGCACGAGTCCGTCGGTCGAGCCGAGGGAGATGGCGCGGACGCGGTTGTCTCCGAGGTGCTGCTGGACCTCGCACGTGAGCACGGCCTTCTGGCCGTCCACTCCCACGACGTCGACCTTCAGCGCGTCGTAGATCTCGGGGAGCTGCCCCTTGGGGTACTCGGCGTCCAGCGTGGACCCGATGACCTGTACGATCTTTCCTTCGACCATCACTCGCTCTCCGCGGTTTCGGGTGCTCGCCGTACTACTTCAGCGCTTCGACGCCGCCCATGAGCTCGGCGATCTCGTTCGTGATCTGAGACTGACGCGCCCGGTTGTACATGCCGGTGAGCGTCTTGATGAGCTTGTTCGCGGCGTCGGTCGCGTTCTTCATGGCGACCATGCGCGCCAGGTGCTCGCCGACGAGCGCCTGGAGGAAATCGTTCCAGACCGTCGTGCGGAAGTACGCCGGAAGGAGCTCCTTCATCAGGGAGTCCGGATCCGGGGAGTACAGGTAGTTCGCCTCGCGACGCGGCGCGCCTTCCGCCCCCTCGGCCTCGAGCTGGATTCCGCCGAGCGGAAGCAGCGTTTCGGCCACCGGAGACTGGCGGCCGGCCGAGAAGAACTTCTGGTACACGATCGTCACGCGGTCGATCTCGCCGTCCGAGTAGCGACGGATGAACTGGTCGGCGAGCTCGTTCACCTTCGCGAACGTCATCTTGTCGCCGAACTGGTCGTACCGGCCCGCCATCTGCTCGTTCTGGTAGCGGAAGTACTGGATCCCCTTCTTGCCGACGACGTGGAGCTCGACGTCGACGCCTTCCGCCCGCTCCTGACGCAGCCGCGCGCGGGCGAGCTGGTTCAGGTTCGTGTTGAATCCACCGCACAGACCACGATTCGCCGTGATCACCAGAATGATCGAGCGCTTGACCGGCCGCTCCTCGAGCAGCGGATGCGAGATCTCGGCGCCCGCGGAGGAGAGGTCCGCCATCATCTCGCGGAGCTTCTCCTGGTACGGGCCCGAGTTCGCGATCCGGCCGAAGCTCTGCTTGTACTTCGCGGTGGAAACCATCTCCATGGTCCGGGTGATCTTCTTGGTGTTCCGGACCGACTTCCGCCGCTTCAGCAGGACTTTCGCCTTGGCCACGTCTGGCTACCTCCGTTCGGATTCCGGCTAGACGCGGTGAGCGGACATGAAGTCCGCGATGACGTCGGTGGCGATCTTGCGGAACTTCTGCTCGTTCTCGCCGTCGATGACCTTGGCGGCCTTGATGGCGTCGCGAACCTCCGGGTGCTGATCGCGCATGGCCGACACGAGCTCGGCCTCCGCCTGACCCACGAGATCCGTCGGGACCTTGTCGAAGAAGCCCTGGCTTCCCGCGTAGATCGCCATGACCTGGTCGACGACCGGCACCGGCTGGTACTGGTCCTGCTTCAGCAGCTCCACCATGCGGGCGCCGCGATCGAGCTGCGCCTGCGTGGCCGGATCGAGCTCGGTGCCGAGCTGCGCGAACGCCTCGAGCT
>JAGQIB010000136.1 GCA_020431545.1 Gemmatimonadota bacterium | reverse complement strand
GCGTCATCGCCTCGGCGAAGCGGTTGATCGACGTGCGCCACTGCTGGCGCAACAGGAGCAGGATCGCCGAGATGAGCGTGCCCGCGTGCCCGATGCCGATCCACCAGACCAGGTTGACGATCGCGAAGCCCCAGCCGACCGGGTTGTTGACGCCCCAGACGCCGACGCCCGTGTAGAACAGGTAGCCGATCATCGCGAGCAGCATCGTCATCACGGTGGCCGACAGGCCGAACAGCGCCCACCAGGCCTTGGGGGTCTTGGAGGTCTCGACGACGCGACACACCTTCTCGGTGACCGACGCGAAGTCGTTGTCTCCGAGAATGAGCGGAGGACGCGTCCGCACGTCTTCCGACGTGTCGGTCAGGGAGTTCGCCAGGCTCATCGTGGTCATCCGTTCACCCCGGTGGAGGCGGCGGCGGTCGACGCGGCGTGCCCGCCGCCGTGATCCGCTCCGTGTTCGTTGCCGTGATCCGCCCCGTGGCCCGCGTCGCCGCCCGGATTCCGGACCTTGGCGAGGAAGCGCGTGCGGGGCTTGACGTTCAATTCCGCGAGCATCGCGTAGGCGCGATCGTGATCGTGCGCCTTCCGCACCCGGCTCTTGGGATCGTTCAGGTCACCGAACACGATCGCCTCGGCCGGGCAGCTCTGCGCGCAGGCCGGAACGATCTCGCCGTCGCGCACGGCCCGGCGGTCGTTCCGCGCCGGGATCGTGACGGCCTTGATCCGCTGCACGCAGTAGGTGCACTTCTCCATCACGCCGCGCGAGCGAACGGTGACGTCCGGGTTCTGCGCCATCTTCATCACCGCGGGCAGGTGCCGCGTGTTGTTGAAGTAGTTGAAGCGCCGGACCTTGTACGGACAGTTGTTCGAGCAGTACCGGGTGCCCACGCAGCGGTTGTAGACCATGTCGTTCAGGCCTTCCGCGCTGTGGATCGTGGCCGCCACCGGGCACACCTGCTCGCACGGCGCGTTCTCGCACTGGTGGCACGTGATCGGCTGATGGGCGACCTTCGGATTCTCGATGTCGCCGGAGAAGTACCGATCCACGCGGATCCAGTGCATCTCGCGACCGTGGGAGACCTCTTTCTTGCCCACCGGCTGGATGTTGTTCTCCGCCTGGCACGCGATCACGCAGGCGGAACAGCCCGTGCACGCCGAGAGATCGATCGCCATGCCCCACTTGTGGCCGGTCTCGTAGTCGTGCTCCGTCCAGAGCGACACGAGCGGCGGGTGGTGCACCTTGTGCTTCGCGAACTCCGGATGGTGCTTGTAGTCCTCGAGGCTCGCCTCGCGGTACAGCTCCGGCAGACGCTGGGCCTGACCGCTCGCCTGCATCGCATTGTCGACGTTCGGGATCGCGTGGTGATCCTGGGTCGTCACGAGCGCGTAGTGGCCGCCCGTCCTGGCGACCGTCGCCGACGCGACGCGCCACGGAGTCTCGGAGCCGCGGAAGGGGTAGACGTCGAAGCCGCCGCCCTGCTTGCCCTCGCGCCCGCGCTCGCTCATGCGTCGCGAGAAGCCGCGGCCGTAGCCGAGGGGCAGCGCGATCGAGCGCCGCGCCTGGCCCGGCATGAGGTACACGGGAACGTCGACCGTGTGGTTCCCGGCCGTGAGGCGGATCATGTCGCCCATGCCCACGCCCAGGTCCTTCGCCGTCGCCGGATCGACCAGCGCCGCGTTGTCCCAGGTGAGCTTGGTCATCGGATCCGGCAGCTCCTGGAGCCACGGATTCGAGTAGAAACGGCCGTCCCAGATCTTGGCGTCCGGGCGGAACACGATCTCGCAGGCGCCGGCCGTCGGCTCCGTCCACGTGAAGTCCGCGTTCGTCGGCCGCCAGGAGCCGGCGAGCGCCGGAACCGAGGTCGTGTACGCGGAGCCCTTCACGAAACCGTCGTGCACGCCGGCGCGCCAGTTGCCGGCGCCGGCCGCGGCGAACGTCGCCTCCACGAGCTCTCGACCCGTGACCGCGCGATCGGCGGCCAGGGACGCGAGCAGCTCGGCCGGCGTGCGCCCTTCGTAGAGCGGCTCGATGATCGGCTGCGCGAACGTCCAGGTGCCGTCCCAGCTGCGCGAGTCCGACCAGGCCTCGAACGCGTGGGCGCGCGGCAGGTGCCACTTGCACCGCTGCGACGTCTCGTCGCGGTACGGGCTCAGGTGGGCCGAGAACTCCACGTGCGGCAGGGCGTCGCCGAACTCGACGTCGGCCGGCGCGTCGAACACCGGGTTGCCGCCGAGAAGGAACAGCGCCTTCACCTGACCGGCGCCCATGTCCCGCGCGAGCTCCCGGATCGCCGCGACGTGTCCGGCGCGATCTCCGGCCGGGTCCGCCGCGTACGAAACGGTCGTTCCCGCGTTGCCGAGCGCGACGTTCAGCGCGGCCACGAGCGCGTGCACGCTCGCCGGCTGCGACGGTCCGGCGCAGATCAAACCGTGTCCGCGTGCCCCGGCCAGCTCCTCCGCGAGCCGCGACACGAACGGATGGTGCGCGCCGTGCTGCGCGGCGGCGGCGAGCACCGGCGAGAGTTCCGCCGGCAGCTCCACGTGATGCTCGTTCGCGAGCGCCGCGGCCACCGCGAACGCGACCTGCGTCACCGCGCCCGAAGGCACGGGGTGACGGGAGTCCGCGTTGCTGCCGGTGAGGGAGAAGAAGCTCTCGACCGCGAACAGGCGGCACATGTGCGCGCCGTCGGGGTTCCGGGCGTGAGCGAAGTCGCGCGTGTGTGCCATCGCGTTCGGGTGTTCGCCGAGGAAGTCGTCCTCGAGCGACACGATCACCTGTGCCCGGTCGAGCGCGTAGAGCGGGCGCATCGGGCGACCGAACGCGAGCCGGGTTCCGTCGCGTTCCGCGTCTCGCGACACGGGCTCCCACTCGTACCACTTCATGCGCGGGAAGCGCTGCTGCCACTCGGCCCGCACGCGGGCGAGCGACGGGGAGGACGACGCCTCCGCCAGGATGCGCAGGTTCTCGCCCCCGTTCCGCTCCGCGGCCAGCAGGACCTGCCGCGCGTCGCCCAGGAAATCGGACCACGGCGCGGCGGTCTCGCTCCCGTTCATGCGGGCGGGGCCCGTGCTCCGGGTCGGGTCGTACATGCCGAGCACGCTCGCCTGCGAGAAGGCGTCGGCGCCGCCGCGACTCGCGGGGTGCTCGGGATTGCCCTCGATCTTGATCGGGCGGCCGTCGTAGCTCTTGGCGAGCACCGGCTTCGCCACTCCGTTCATCTCGAACGTGGTGGCGTAGTACTGGGGTTTGCCGGGATCCGTGCCGTCCGGACGGTACGCGTGCGGCAGGATCTTGGTCTTGGGCCAGCGCGGCCACGTGGGATTGTTCGGGTGCGGCACGCAGCCGGAAACACCGGCGAGCGCGAGCGAAGCGCCCATGAGCTGGAGGAACCGACGCCGCGACGCGGCCGGGAGGTCTTCCGGCAGCAGCTCCGCGAACTCGTT
The DNA here is from genome assembly GCA_020431545.1 of Gemmatimonadota bacterium. Classification (GTDB taxonomy): domain Bacteria; phylum ARS69; class ARS69; order ARS69; family ARS69; genus JAGQIB01. Next base: position 4,783 of record JAGQIB010000136.1, on the reverse strand, counting down.
GTCCTCGTGCCGACGGAAGGCTTCGGTGTCCCCGAGTTCCTCGAGGCTTCGCCAGTAAGTCTTCGGATCTACCGGTGGCATGTGGAACAGTCCTGCGGAGGGTTGATGTCGAAGGCGGCCGCGAGCTCGGCGCCGTAGGCTTTCGGATCCTTCGGAGCGACCCAGGTCATGTTCGTGACCTCGGAGACCGGGCGCAGGTTCTTCTCCGGCGCGCGATGGCAATCGAGGCACCACGCCATGCTGAGTGGCGCGTTCTGGTAGACCGTCTCCATCTGGTCCACGCGACCGTGGCACGTGACGCAGCCGATGCCGCGGGTGACGTGCGCGCTGTGGTTGAAGTAGACGAAGTCCGGCAGATCGTGCACCCGCACCCACTCCACCGGCATGCCCGTCGAGTAGCTCTCCCGCACGGGGAGGAGCTTCTCGCTCTCCGGCCAGATCGCGGTGTGGCAGTTCATGCAGGTCTGGGTCGGCGGAATCGAGGCGAACGCGGACCGCTCCACGGTGTTGTGGCAATAGCGGCAGTCCAGGCCGAGCTCACCCGCGTGCAGCGCGTGGCTGTAGGGCACGGGTTGCTCCGGCTGGTACCCGATGTCCATCGCCTGGGGACTGATTCCGTAATACAGGAGGAACACGACATACAGGGCGCCGAGGCCCGCGAGGACTCCGCCCACCTTTACCGTGATGTCGAGCCACGGCGGGAAGACGGCCTTGCGCTTCGCTCTGGAGATATCGTCGGACACGTTCAACTCGTTCCGAGGCCGCGGTACGACCCGTCGACGGCGGCGCCGATGCCGATGCCGTCAGAATGAAAACGGGTTCGGACAAGGCCGGAAAGGGGAATGTCTCGTCGAGGTCCGCGGCAAGATAGCCGCTTGTGACGGAAGGAGCAAGCCCGTTTTCTGGTGTCGTCCGTCGTCTTTTGGCGGATCGCGGATCCGTCCGCCCCGGACCTAGGCGGTCTTGCGGCGCTTGGAAGCCACCAGGACGGCCGCAGTCACCGCGAGAACCGCGAAACCGACCGTGACGGCGGCCGCGAGAGCCGGCGCCGGGCCGCCCGTCGCGTCGCGACCGAGGCCGTGCCGGAGCATGGCCAGCCCGTAGGTCGTGGGGTTGATCGCCATGAGGACGCGGATCGGGGGCGCGGCCCCCGCGGCGGGGAAGAGCGCGCCCGAGAGCGCCCACATCGGCATCAGCAGCAGGTTCATGACTCCGTGGAACGCCTGCACGGAGTCCACGCGCCAGGCGAACACGAAGCCCAGCGCCGTGATCCCCATCGAGAGCAGCACGAGCGCGGCGGCGGCCTCGAGGGCCCCCGCCGGTCCGGGCCCGCCGCCCGAGAAGGCCGAGCGCGTGGCCACCGCCACCGCCAGGAACAGCACGGCCTGCAGGATCGCCAGGGTCGCGCCCCCGAGCACCTTGCCCATCACGATCGCCAGCCGGGATACCGGGGCCACCAGCACGCCCTGGAGGAAACCCTCGCGGCGGTCCTCGATGATGGAGATGTTCGCGAAGATCGCCGTGAAGAGGACGATCAGCACCACCGTGCCGGGCAGGAAGTACTCGAACGAGCTCGACTCGGGAGCCCCGGCCGGCCGGAACGATCCGCCGTACCCCGCGCCGAACAGGAGCCAGAACAGGACCGGAGTCAGCAGGGACCCGGTGACCCGGCTCCGCTGGCGTACGAAGCGGACCATCTCGCGCTGCCAGAGGCTGAAAGCCGGCAACCAGGTCTGGTCACGCATCGGAACCCTCCTCGAAGGCGCGACCGGCGCGCCGGAAGAACACGTCGGACAGGCCGGGACGAGCGACGGTTGCGGACAGGATCCGATCCGGGAACGCGGCGAGGAGCGGAGTGAGCAGGGCCGCTCCGTCTTCTCGCTCCATCCGCACCTCGCCGTCGGCCACGACGGCCTCCATCGCGAACCGCTCCCGGATGGCGACCGCGAGGCCCTCCGGATCATCCGAGGTCAACTTGACGACCTCGCCGCCGACCTCCCGGACGAGATCGGCCGGGCGACCCAGCGCCACGAGCCGGCCGCGGTCCAGGATCGCCACGCGATCGCAGACCTCGGCCTCCTCGAACAGGTGGGTGGCGAGGAAGCAGGTCGTGCCCGACTCGTCGCGCGTTCGCTGGAGGAGCCGCAGCAGGTCGCGCCGCGCCGCCGGATCCAGGCCGGTCGAGGGCTCGTCCAGAAGCAGGAGGCGGGGGCGGTGCAGCACCGACTTGGCGACGTCGGCGCGGCGCGCGAGCCCACCGGACAGTGTCTCCACATAGTCTCCGGCGCGGTCGGTTAGGCCGAATGCTTCGAGCATCACTTGAACTCGTTTCGCGAGGTCCGGGCCGCGCAGGCCGTAGAGATGGCCCTGGTGGATCAGGTTCTCGCGGACCGTCAGCTTGCGATCGAGGCTCGGCGCCTGGAACGTCACGCCGAGTGCCTGCCGGACGTCGGCGGGGGCGCGGCGAACGTCGTGTCCCGCGATCGTCGCCTCGCCGCGGGAGGCGTCCATCACCGTGGAGAGGATCCGGAACAGCGTGCTCTTGCCGCCGCCGTTCGGCCCGAGCAGGGCCACGATCTCGCCCGGGGCGAGTGTGAGCGACACGTCGTCCAGGGCCTTGCGGCTCCCGTAGTCGTGGCCGAGGCCGCGGGTCTCGAGGACGGCGCTCAAGACGCGACCGTCTGTCCGGCCGGCGCGGGACGCGCCGGGGCGGTCGTGAGGAGGCGGCGGGTCCAGAGCCACGCGAGTACGGCGTTCGCGAGGAGCAGTGCGCCGACCGTCTGGTGAGCGGTCGCCGCGGCCACCTCGAACGGCCCGGCCGGCTCGCCGGCGACCCGGAGGTTCACGGCGAGGTAGGCGATGCCTCCCAGGACGATCTGCGTCCACACGTGGCCCATGAGCGCGCCGCCCGTCTTCCGGAGCACCGGGATGTGGTCGAAGCTGCCGAGCAGCCGCACGGCGACGATCGTGGCGATCGCCGCCGCCAGCGTGCCGACCGTGATGTGGATCATGGCGCCCTCGCCCAGGTGACGCAGGCGCACGCCGAGCAGGAGCTGGCAGAGGAGGACGGTGACGAGGGTGGCCGTCAGCGCCCGGTCGGGCCCGCCGCCGGGCACACGCTCCGCGTCACGCCAGGTGCGGGACAGCGCGGCCGCGAGCCCCACCGTCCACGCGAAGAAGATCTGGCCCGTGGTCCCGTGGATCATGGCCAGGAGCAGGCTGGGATTCGTCTCGTCCGGCGAGTCGCTCCAGGTGAAGTGGCCGGTGACCCGCAGGCCGCCGAGGATTCCCTGTCCGACCACGAGCAGGACCGCGAACGCGGCGGCGGCCTTCACGCCGCCCCCACGCTCCTTGATCCACACGCGGAGAGCGAGGACGACGGTGGTGAGCCCCACGAGCGAGCCGAACAGACGGTGGGAGTGCTCCCAGTAGATCCCGCCGGTCATCTTCGCGAGCGGAAACAGGAACATCTGGTAGCGGTAGGAATTCGGCCAGTCGACGACGGCGAGACCGGCGTCGTGGCTGGTCACCAGCCCGCCGATCAGCAGGAGCATGAGGGTCGCGGCCGCCGCGACGCGCGCGAGCACCGAGGTCGCCTCGCGCGGCTTCGAGGACGGTCCGGCTCGACGGCCGAGCAGTCCGCCGATTCCCGCGACGAGCGCGCCGAACGCGAGCGATGCGGGGAGCCAGATCGCGGCCGACGGGGCCACCCGGTTCGGCTGGTCGCCCGAGATCAGGCTGCCGAGGATCAGGAGGTTCACGATCGACGCGACGAGTCCCGTCGCCGCGCCCACCCCCGGTCCACCTCCGCTCGCCCGCGCGGCCGCTCGCCCGCCGAGCACGAGCACGGCGAGCATCCCCGCGAGAATCAACGCGCCCGGCAGCAGACCGGCCGGCATCCGTGCGACGAAGCCGAGGGTCCACATGCCGAGGGCGGTGGCGAATCCGTAGACGAGGGCGGCCGAGCGGGGAGTCGGGGCCATGGCGGTTCCTCCGATCCCAATCCTTTACCAGCGGATGCCGAGTCGGACCAGTGCGGAACGTCCGCGCGGAGCGCACGACGCGTCGTGTCGTCGACGCCGGGCGCGTCGGCGAACCGAAAGCGGCGTCGCGGGAAGACGGAAGATCGGGACGCGCGTGCCGACTCTTACGCGAAGAAAGCCTGCTGCACGAGGTACTCCTGCTCCACCGCGTGCATGCTCTGGCTGCCCGCGGCGGGGCTGCCGGAGGGCGGGCGTCCGGCGAACGTGAGCCGGTACCCCTCGGGCAGACGCTCGTGGAGCTGCGACAGCATGAACGTCCACGCGCCCATGTTCTGCGGCTCCTCCTGGACCCACCGCACGTGCTTCGCCTTCGGGTAGCGGCGCAGGATCTCGGCGAGATCGTCCGTGGCAAACGGGTACAGCTGCTCGAACCGGATGATCGCGCAGCCCGCGACCTGGTGACGGTCGCGGAACTTCATGAGGTCGTAGGCGACCTTGCCCGAGCAGAACAGCAGGCGCTCGGCGTCCTTGTCGCGCACCAGATCGTCCAGGATGAGGTGGAACTTGCCGGTCGTGAAGTCCGCCACCTTGCTCTTGGCCGAAGGTGCGCGCAGCAGGCTCTTGGGCGTCATCACGATCAGCGGCTTCGGCGGTGTCTGGTGCACCTGGCGGCGCAGCAGATGGAAGAACTGCGCCGCGGTGGTCGGCATCGCGACGCGCATGTTCCGCTTGGCGCACAGCGTGAGGAACCGCTCGAGACGCGCGCTCGAGTGCTCCGGCCCCTGCCCCTCGAAGCCGTG
>JAGQIB010000135.1:796-6241 GCA_020431545.1 Gemmatimonadota bacterium | reverse complement strand
AGCGTGGCGGTCGCGGGCGGCGCCGGCGGCGCCGCGGGCGGAGTGGCACTGCGCGCTCGCCAGCGATCAAGAAAGCTCACGCGATACCTCCCGATCTTCGAGGAACTGGTTGGCCGGGACCCAGCGGATCGCCCGGGTCGGACAGCGCCAGGTGGCCTCCGGGCCGGAATCCCGGTCGTAGTCCACGCGGGGCAGGCCGCCGTCCATCTGCACGACGCCGGTCGGCGCATCCTGCGCGCAGCGACCGCACGCGTCGCAGGCCGCGGTGCACAGCGCACGCGCCGCCGCGCCTTCGAGCGGCACGCGGCACTGCACGAGCAGCGGCTTGCGGAGCGGAAGGAGCTCGAACAGATCCCGGGGACAGACCACGACACAGTCGTTGCACGCGGTGCACTTGTTCACGTCGACGACGGGGAGTCCGTTCGAGTTCATGGTGATCGCGCCGAACGTGCACGCGCGTTCGCAGTCCGCGAGGCCGAGGCAACCCCAGGAGCAGCCTTTCCCGCCGCCGCCCACGAGCGCCGCCGCGCGGCAGCTCTCGAAGCCCTCGTACGCCGCGATCTGCTTCGCCTGCGCGCGCCCGCCGGCACAGTGCAGGCGCGCCACCAGCTTCTCGCCGCGACCGGCGTCCACGCCGAGGAACGTGGCGAGCTCGTCGACGTTCTCGGGGCTCGACACGGTGCACTTGCCGGGCGTCGTCTTGCCGGCGAGCAGACTCACCGCGAACGCGGCGCAGCCGGGTTCCCCGCACGCACCGCAGTTGTTGCCGGGAAGCATCCCCTCCACGTCACCGAGCCGCGGATCCTCCGGCACCCGGAGGTACCGGTAGGACACGGCCAGCACGGTCCCGAAGAAGAGACCGAGTCCACCGAGGATGCTCGCCCCGACCACGACGTCGCCCATGCGCCCTCCCTTGGCACTCCTACCGGAAGCGTTCCGCTCGCTGGACGAGCTCCGGCAGATTCGGCTCGTTCGGATCGCGCGGAGTTCCCGGGTGGATGCAGCGCGCCGGGCACTTCTCCGCGGCCAGCACGAGCTGGGCGTACGTGCCCTTCGCGGCGTCGCCGATCGTGGCCTGCTTGTTCGAGTCGTACACGAAGAGCAGCGAGTTCAGATTGATGCAGTCGTTGCACGTCGTGCAGAGCGGCGAATCGATCCACGGATCCTCGACCTCGGGCAACGGCGCGGCGGCCGGGGCCGGCGGCGGCTCCGCCGCGGGCGCTTCCGGCTTCTCCGGCTCGCTCGGGGCAGCGGCGGCCGGAGGGGAAGGCACCGCGGCGGACGCCACGGGGGCCGGCTTCGCTTCGAGGCCGGCCGCGAGGTCCAGATCGAGGAGCCGGCGCGCAAGTCGCGACATCGCGGCCTGCACCGCGGTCCGTTCCGTCTCGCGCAGCGCCTTCACGTGCTCGGCCTCGAGCGCAGCCCGTTCCTGCGCCGTGCGCGCCTCGATCTCCGCCCGCACGCGCTGCACCGCCTCCTCCACGTACGCGTTCTTGACCCCGGCCAGCTCCTGCATCGTCCGCCAGAAGTCGAGCCGGCGCGCGGTGACCCGGGCGAGCCGGCGCGTGACGGCCAGCCGACGCAGACAGCCTTCGTCGTCCACGCCCCACACGGTCGGGATGCGGCGGAGCTGATCGTCTTCCGACAGGCCGAGGTACGTGTCGATGCCGATGAGCGCCTCGTCGGGCACGCCGTCCGGTACGGGACGGAAGTGCGTGTCCAGCTCCGTGTCGAGCAGCGCGTAGTCCGCGAACGTGAACGGCAGCTCGAGCAGGTCGGAAGCCGTGCCGTCCTCCGGCGACTCCGACACCGAGATCCGGCGCGACATCCAGTCCAGTTCGGGGGACGGATTGCCGGAGAAGTCGAGCCGCCCGGCCCAGGTCGTGCCGCGGTCCGGGTCGTAGCGGAAGAACGGATGCGCCCGGCTCTCGAGCGCGGCCTCCGCGTCGAGCGCGGCGCCGACACTGCGCGCGAGCACGTGCAATCCGGGACGAGGCCGGTCGAGCGCGCGGAGGAACCCCTCCATCAGGTGCTCGGGCCGCGCCGACGCCGACTGCTGCACGAACGCGTGACGGTGCGACAGACCGAGGTACGCGAGCTCGAGTCGTTCGACCTGCGGCTCCTCACCGAGCAGGAAGGGAACCCGCCCCGGCTCGACGACCGCGAGGATCTGGATCGGCCAGTCGGAGAGCAGCACCCGCGAGAGCGAACCGGCCTCCGACCCGCCGAGCCGGTCGCCTTCCTCCACCGCGGTCACCACCGGCAACACGCCGATCTCCGACTCCCGGAGACCGTCGAGTGCGAGGTCCTGCAGCGAGGGCACGTGACGGGAGGGGTCGAGGCGGCCGGACAGCTCGAGTCGCGCGAGTCGCACCGCGCGGAAGACGTCGAGCCACGGCACCGCGTGATCCGCGAAGGCGGCCACCGCGGCCTGGGTGGGATTCTCACCCACCACGTCCACGCGCGCTCCCGCCGGCTCCGCCGGCGCGAACCCGCGCGTTCCGTCGTGCACCAGCACCAGCACGGGCTCGCCCTCGAACGTCAACGCCTCGAGCCGTTCCGCGGCGCGCTCCAGCGCGTGTCGACGTTCGTCGCCGAGCCCCGCCTTGCGGTGCCGGTGACTCGTGATGTCCGCGAACCGCGACGGATCGAGTCGTCCCGCGGCCGCGGTGCCGAGCCGGCCGCCGAGCTTCTGATCCGAAGCCGGAACACCGGAATCGCCGCGGGCTTCATCCGCGCGCAGGAGACCGCGAACACGGCTCGCGAGATCCCGCGCTTCCCGCACGAACTCCGCCCGCCGCGGTCCCACGCTTCGCAGCGCCGCGAGCACGAGCAGGTGCAGCGAGACGTCCTCGCTGAAGTCCACGAGGAACCCGCCGTCCGGCAGCGTCGCCAGCAGCGCGTCCCACTGATCGCGCAGATCGTCGCGCTCGTCGCCGGCGATCGCCTGCGACTCGAGGATCTCGCGACCCGCCCCCGCGAGCACGACGTCCGCGTCCACCGGACCGGCGGCCTCCGCGAGTCGAGCCCTCAGGGCCCTCTCGAGCTGACCCACCGTTCGCTCGAGCGAGTCCCTCTCCTCCGAAGCGGTGGGCACGAGGCGGTCGAGCGCCGCTCGCAGCAACGTCGCCAGCGGCGCCACGACGAGCTCCTCCCTCCCGTCCCGCGGGAGCGCCAGGAACAGCGGATAGTCGCCGCGCACCTGACCGCGCGAGAGCCACGGATACAGCGCGGCGGGCACGAATCGCTCCGCCGACTCTCCCGCCTGCACGGCCGCGCCGCCGAGCGTGAACCGCCGCAGCGACGTCTCGAGCGAGCGAGCGTCCGCGGGCTTCGCGGACCGGGGAGGGCGGCGCGCCGCTGCGCCCTCGGGTACGTCTCCGGTGCGGAACTCGAGCAGGCTGAGCTCCTGCATCTCGCGCGCCTCGGTGTCCGTCATCCTGCGTGCCTCCTCTCGTCGTCAGACGAGGAACCGGTCCACTTCGCGCTCGAGGGCGGCGAGTCGCTCTTCCGCGGTGAAGTTCAGCCCGCGCTCCGAGAACTCCTCGTAGCAGGGGCGATTCTCGTCGCGGAAGAACAGACCGATCGGGACGTAGTCCGTGCGATCCGCCAGCGCGCGCGCCGCCGCGAGATCGGACGGATCGTGCGTGGTGCGATTCGGGAAGATCCGGCGGAGCGAGTCCGCGACCGGAATCCCGTCCTCGTGCTCGAGGACGAGCAGGCGGCTGGGATCGCGGACGAGATCCTCGAACACTCCCGCCGTGTAGGTCGGGCAGCGCTGCAGGATCCGGACGAACCCGGTGCCCCGGTGCTTGTAGGCCGCGTGCAGGGTCGCCTGCAGGTGAATCGGATTCCAGTCCACCGTCTGGGCCACGAACGAAGCGTTCGTGAAACCGAGCGTCGTCTGGATCGGATTCAGCGGCGGCAGGATCGCACCGCCGGGATGCGTGTTCGTCTGGAGGCCGATCGGGCTGGTCGGCGACGTCTGCTTCTTGGTGAGGCCGTAGACGTTGTTGTCGAACAGCATGATCACGAGGTCCATGTTGTACCGGATGCCGTGGACCCAGTGGCCGGCGCCGATCGAGCAGCAGTCGCCGTCTCCGGTGGCGACCCACACCGTGAGATCGGGGCGGCGCGACTTCACGCCGCACGCCACGGGCAGGGCCCGCCCGTGCAGGCCGTGGAAGCCGTAGGTCTTCATGTAGTGCGGGAAGCGACTCGAGCATCCGATACCCGACACGCTCACCGTGCGCTCGGGCGGAATCTGCTCGTCGCGCAGGATCTTCTGGACGGCGGTGAGCACCGCGAGATCCCCGCAACCGGGGCACCAGCGCGCCACGCCGCCCTCGTAGTCCTCCAGCGTGAAGTACCGCGGAACGTCCTCGACCAGGAGATCGTCGTCCTGATCCCCGTGGTGGTGATGGTGACTCATCGCGCGACCCCCCGGAGCGCCTCGCAGCGCTTCACGATCTCGGCGTAGATCTGTCCCGGACGCAGCGGCTGCCCGTGCACGTTCGACCACGAATCCACGTCGACGAGCGTGCGGGTGCGCAGCAGTCGCGCCAGCTGCGAAAGACGACGGGTTTCCTTCCGGATCAGCGGCGGACTCTCGACCGGATCGGAGTAGTTGATCTCCACCGAGAGCACCTGCCGGAACCGCGAGAAGATCTCGGTGAGCCCGGGCTCCAGCGGGGAAAGGAACCGGAGATGCACGCTGGAGACGGAGTGACCTTCCCCTCGTGCGCGCTCCACCGCCTCGTCGATGGCGCCGAGGGTCGAGCCCCAGCCCACGATCAGCAGATCCCCCTCGTCGTCGCCGCGAATGACCGGCGGCCGCAGCGTGTGCCGGAGCGCGGCCAGCTTGCGGCTCCTCATCTCGCACCCGATCTGGTTCGCGTGCGGGTCGTAGGCGACCTTGCCGAACTTCGTGTGCGCGAGGCCGGTGAGGACGTACTCGCCGCCGGGCTGCCCCGGGACCGGTCGCGGCGACAGGCCGGTGTCCGGATCCCAGTCGTAGGGCGGCACGCCGACCGGCCACGGCGACGGATCGATGTCCGCCGCCATCGACTCCACCGAGAGCTCCGGCCGCGGGAACGGAGCCACCCCGGTGGCGAGGTTCGCGTCCGTCAGCAGGATCACCGGACCGCGGAACTGCTCGGCGAGCTCGCGGGCCGTGATCACGAACTGGTAGCACTCCTCGATCGTGGCGGCGGCGAGCACGATCTTCGGATCGTCGCCGGGCGCCCCGAAGATCGTGGGCAGGAGCTCGCCCTGCTCGACCTTGGTGGGCAGACCCGTGCTCGGACCGCCGCGCTGCACGATGACGATCACGATCGGGATCTCCGCCATCACGGTCAGCCCGATGAACTCGGTCTTCAGCGCGAGCCCCGGGCCCGACGTGATCGTGCAGCTCGTCTTGCCCGCGTAGGCGGCGCCGACCGCGAA